>JAVJSI010000017.1 GCA_040219515.1 Acidimicrobiales bacterium | reverse complement strand
ACGCCGGCCCCGTCGACTGGGCCTTCAACAACGACATCACCACCGGCAAGACCGCCACCAGCTTCGCCCCCGAGGACAACGTCACCCGCGGCGAATCCGTCACCTTCCTCAAGCGCTACAACGACAACATCGTCGAACCCGCCGACGAAGCCAACGCCGCCGCCGCAGCCGCCGCCCAAGCCGACGCCGATGCGAACGCCAACGACATCGACACGGCCGAGGCAGACATCGCTTCGATTCAGGCTCAGATCGCGCCATTGACGAACTCGACGGCCTCATTTGTGAGTGGCAATAGTGCGGTTGCAGTCTCGACCCCAGTCGTGGTCCAGACGCTGTCGCTCACCGCGCCGGCCGACGGGTTGATGATCGTGACGGCGACCGGCAACGTCCGCGCATCGGAAGCGGGGACCTTCTTCGAATGCAGCCTCGGGACCACCGAGTCGCTCGACTTCGACCACATGGTCGTGACGGGGCCCGATGGCTTTGCTGAGTGGTCTACCCTCGCGTTCACTCGCGGGGTGGCGGTCGCAGACGGCGAGGAGCTGACCATGAATCTCGTCTGTGGCGCATCCGGGGGGAGTGGCGCAGTCTGGGACTCGATGATGACGATGGTGTTTGCCCCGGTCTAGTTGTCGGCGGCTACGTGACCGTTCTGGTGGACCAGATGTTCGGATTCCGAACATCTGGTCCACCAGAACGCCGACATCCGCACGCGAAAGAGCCCCGGACTTGCGTCCGGGGCTCTCTCAGTTCTCAGGTCCGCCTGGCTAGGCCTGCTGGATCTTGATCTCGATGTCGACGCCGGCCGGCAGATCGAGCCGCTGGAGCGAATCGACCGTCTTGGGCGACGGATCCAGGATGTCGAGGAGACGCTTGTGAATGCGCATCTCGAAGTGCTCCCGGGAGTCCTTGTCCTTGAACGGACCCTTGATGACCGTGAAGCGGTGCTTCTCGGTGGGCAGAGGGATCGGACCCGACAGGTGCGCCTGCGTCCGCTTCACCGTCTCGACGATCTTCTTCGTCGACTGATCGATGATCTCGTGGTCGTACGCCTTGAGTCGGATACGAATCTTCTGTCCTGCAGCCATCGTCAGCGTCTCTACTTGAGGATCTTCGTGACGGAGCCGGCACCGACGGTGCGGCCACCTTCGCGGATGGCGAAGCGCAGACCCTCGTCCATGGCGATCGGGTGGATCAGCTCCACCGTCATCTCGGTGTTGTCACCGGGCATGCACATCTCGGTGCCCTCGGGCAGCTGGATGGTGCCGGTGATGTCGGTGGTCCGGAAGTAGAACTGCGGACGGTAGTTGGTGAAGAACGGCTTGTGGCGGCCGCCTTCTTCCTTCGACAGCACGTAGACCTGCGCCTCGAAGTCGGTGTGCGGGGTGATGCTGCCGGGGGCGGCGAGCACCTGGCCACGCTGCACATCGTCCTTGTCGATACCACGGAGCAGGGCGCCGATGTTGTCGCCGGCCTGACCCGAGTCGAGCAGCTTGCGGAACATCTCGACACCGGTGCAGGTGGTCTTGGTGGTGTCCTTGATGCCGACGATCTCGATCTCGTCGCCGGTGTTGACCTTGCCCTGTTCGACCTTGCCGGTCACCACGGTGCCACGACCGGTGATGGTGAACACGTCCTCGATCGGCATGAGGAACGGCTTGTCGAGATCGCGCTCGGGCGTGGGGATGAACTCGTCGACCTGCGCCATGAGGTCGAGGATGCCGGCCGCATAGGTGTCGTCACCTTCCAGGGCCTTGAGGGCCGAGACGTGGATCACGGGGGTGTCGTCGCCGGGGAAGTCGTACTCGTTGAGGAGCTCGCGGACTTCCATCTCGACGAGCTCGATGAGCTCGTCGTCGTCGACCATGTCGACCTTGTTGAGGGCAACGATGATCTTCGGCACGCCGACCTGACGGGCGAGCAGCACGTGCTCACGGGTCTGCGGCATCGGGCCGTCGGCGGCCGACACCACGAGAATGGCACCGTCGACCTGGGCCGCACCGGTGATCATGTTCTTGATGTAGTCGGCGTGACCGGGCATGTCGACGTGGGCGTAGTGACGGTTCTCCGTCTCGTACTCCACGTGCGACACGTTGATCGTGATGCCGCGCTCGCGCTCTTCGGGCGCGTTGTCGATGTTGGCGAACTCCGTGAAGGCGGAACCTTCGACGTTGTCGGCGAGCACCTTGGTGATTGCAGCGGTGAGCGTCGTCTTGCCGTGGTCGATGTGGCCCATCGTGCCCACGTTGACGTGAGGCTTGTTCCGCTGGAACGTCTCCTTGGCCATAACTGTTTTTCCTTATTCTCTACGAGAGGGTGTGCTTCGGGGTGTGTGGTGAGGAGACGATCATTCGCCGCGGACTCGGGCGACAATCTCTTCCTGGACGTTTGCAGGCGTGGGCTGGTACGAATCGAATTGCATCGTGTACGTCGCCCGCCCCTGCGTTCGTGAACGCAGGTCCGTACTGTATCCGAACATCTCGGAGAGCGGCACGAGTGCATTCACGACTTGGTTCTGACCGCGCTGCTCGGTGCCCTGCACCTGGCCGCGGCGGGAGTTCACATCGCCGACCACATCGCCGAGATAGTCGTCGGGAGTGACGACTTCCACGGCCATGACCGGCTCGAGCAGGGTCGGCTTCGCCTTGCGCGCGATTTCGCGGAACCAGGCGTTCCCGGCGATCTTGAAGGCCATTTCCGACGAGTCGACGTCGTGCGTCTTGCCGTCTTCGAGGGTCACCTTGATGTCGACCGTGGGGAAGCCGGCGAGCACGCCGTTGCTCATCGCCTCCTGAATGCCCTGATCGACCGGCTTGATGTATTCCTTCGGAATGTTGCCGCCGGTGACGGTGGATTCGAACTCGTACTCGCCGCCGGGGTTGGGCGACAGCGTGGCGGTGATGACCGCGAACTGGCCGGTGCCACCGGTCTGCTTCTTGTGCGTGTAGGTGTAGCTCGGCACTTCGGCGGTGATGGTTTCGCGGTAGGCCACCTGGGGCTTGCCGACCGCGGCTTCGACCTTGAACTCGCGACGCATGCGATCGACGAGGATCTCGAGGTGCAACTCGCCCATGCCGGCGATGATCGTCTGCGCGGTTTCCTCGTTGGTCGTGACCTGGAAGGTGGGGTCCTCTTCGGCGAGCGCCTGGAGGGCCTTGCCCATCTTCTCCTGGTCGGCCTTGGACTTCGGCTCGACGGCCACCTCGATCACCGGTGCCGGGAAGTCGAGGTTCTCCAGCGTGATCGGGTGCGACGGATCACACAGCGTGTCGCCGGTGCGGGTGTTCTTGATGCCGATGCCGGCGGCGATGTCGCCGGTGCGCACCAGGTCCTTGTCGACGCGGTCATTGGCGTGCATCTCGAGGATGCGGCCCACGCGCTCCTTGTTGGACGTGCGGGTGTTGAGAACCACGTCGCCCTTCTCGAACGTGCCCGAGTAGACCCGGAAGTAGGTGAGGCGGCCGACGTGGGGGTCGGTCATGATCTTGAACGCCAGGGCCGAGAAGGGCTCCTCGTCGCTCGCCTTGCGGGTGGCCTCGTTGCCGGCCTTGTCCTCGCCCTTGATCGGGGGGACGTCGAGCGGCGAGGGCAGGTAGTCGATGACCGCGTCGAGCAGAGGCTGCACGCCCTTGTTCTTGAACGCGGTGCCGTTGAGCACGGGGACGAGGACACCGGCCAGCGTGCCCTTGCGGATCGCGGCCATCAGCTCGGCTTCGCTGATCTCTTCGTCCTCGAGGACCTTCATCATCAGGTCTTCGTCCTGATCGGCCGCAGCCTCGAGCAGCATCATGCGGTACTCGTCGGCCTGCTCCTGGAACTCCGCCGGGATGTCGACGATGTCGTAGGTGGCGCCCAGGTCCTTCTCATCGGTGGTGGGCGGCCACACGAGGGCCTTCATGCGAACGAGGTCGATCATGCCCTGGTAGTCGCCCTCGGCGCCGATCGGCAGCTGGAGCACGGCGACGTGAGGGGTGAGACGATCCTTGATGGTGTCGAGGCAGAAGAAGAAGTCGGCGCCGGTGCGATCCATCTTGTTGATGAAGCACATGCGGGGGACCTTGTAGCGGTCGGCCTGACGCCACACCGTCTCGGTCTGGGGCTCCACGCCGGCCACACCGTCGAACACGGCAACGGCGCCGTCGAGCACGCGCAGCGACCGCTCGACCTCGACGGTGAAGTCGACGTGGCCCGGCGTGTCGATGATGTTGATGCGATGGTCGTTCCAGATGCAGTGGGTGGCAGCAGAGGTGATCGTGATGCCACGCTCCTGCTCCTGCTCCATCCAGTCCATGGTGGCCGCGCCGTCGTGGACCTCACCGATCTTGTAGGACCGGCCGGTGTAGAAGAGGATGCGCTCGGTGGTGGTGGTCTTGCCCGCGTCGATGTGGGCCATGATCCCGATGTTGCGGGTCTTCTCGAGCGGCGTTCGCTTCTCTGCCATGGGATTTCCTCAGGTAAGGGGGGTGTGGCGCACGACCCGATCTGGGTTCGCACAAACCACGACCGGGCTTCTCTCCTGGGAGATGCCCGGTCGTCGTGAACGTGTAATGGACTACTGGCTCGCTACCGCGGGGTTACCAGCGGTAGTGGGCGAACGCCTTGTTGGCATCCGCCATCTTCTGGACGTCTTCGCGACGCTTGCAGGAAGCGCCGATGCCGTTGCTGGCATCGAGAATTTCGTTGGCGAGGCGTTCGGCCATCGTGCGCTCACGACGGTCACGGGAGAAGCCGACCATCCAGCGGATGGCGAGCGTGGTGGCCCGGCGGGGACGCACCTCGATCGGCACCTGGTAGGTGGCGCCACCGACACGGCGGCTCTTGACCTCGAGCTGCGGGCGCACGTTGTCGACCGCACGCTTCAGCGTGGCGACGGGCTCGGAACCGGTCTTCTCCTCGACCATGGCGAGTGCGTCGTAGACGATGCGCTCGGCCAGGTTGCGCTTGCCGCGCTGGAGGATCTTGTTGATGAACTGGGTGACGAGCACCGAGTCGTGGATCGGGTCGGGATGGATCTCTCGACGCGGGGCTGGTCCCTTGCGAGGCATCGTCAGCCTTCTTTCTTCGCGCCGTAGCGGCTGCGGGCCTGCTTGCGGTCGCGCACACCGGAGGTGTCGAGCGTGCCGCGGACGATCTTGTAGCGCACGCCGGGAAGATCCTTCACACGACCACCGCGCACGAGCACGATGGAGTGCTCCTGGAGGTTGTGGCCCTCGCCGGGGATGTAGGCAGTGATCTCGACGCCCGAGGTCAGGCGCACACGAGCGACCTTGCGAAGCGCAGAGTTCGGCTTCTTCGGCGTGGCGGTGTAGACGCGGGTGCAGACACCACGGCGCTGGGGCGCTCCCTTGAGCGCGGGTGTCGCTTCCTTGCGACGCTTCGACTGGCGACCCTTGCGGACCAGCTGCTGAATCGTTGGCACAGAAAAACCTTGCTTGTTGGAGAACGTCGGGGAAATGAGAGCGTGAACACGGCCGGCAGCGCCCTCGGGAGCGCGCTCAGGCCGACGTGAAAGCATACGACCGAGGTATGGGAACCTCAACCCGCGCGGCGTTTTCGCTGGACAGTCGACTTCGTTCGCTGGACATTCGTCCGGGTGCCCGACCAGAGTCCACTCATGCCCGCACGCTTCAACCACATGGAACTCACGGTCGCTCCCGGCGTCCTCGACGCACAGCGAGACGACATCCGCCGGTTCTATTCCGAGCTCCTCGGCTGGTCGGCGACCGACGTGCCGATTCTCGGTCAGGTCGGTCTGCTGCTCCGTACCGACCCCGCCACCAGTCAGTTCATCCTCGTCACCGAGCAGAAGGTCCACATCGACTCGCCCGGCTATGACCACCTCGGCATGCGCGTCGACACCCGCCGCGAGGTCGACGACTGCCTCGCCCGGGCCAAGGAACTCCAGAGCGCCGACGAGCGGGTGCTCATCAAGGAATACGACGACCTCGTCAACGGCGACCACGTCACCCACGCCTTCTACGTTCGCTTCCTGCTGCCGATCTGGTTCGACATCCAGTGCTTCGAACGCGCCGGGGAGCCCGAACCCGACCGCTGGGCCTACGTCGACGGATAGATCGGCGGCGGCGCTGTCGGCAGAGTCGCATACGCCGGCGGCGCAGTCGTCGTCGATGCCGCCGTGGTGGTCGGAGGCGGTGGCGGCGCCGTGGTCACCGGTGCCCGCGTGGTGGCCGGTGCCCGAGAGGTCGGCGGGGCCGTCGTCGTCGTGCTGGTCGTCGTCGTCGTGCTCGTCGTCGTGCTCGTCGTTGCCCGTCGAGTGGTCGTCGGTCGCGCCGTGGTGGTCGAGGTGTCCTCCACGACCTCGTCGACGACCCGTTCGGCCCGAGGCGCCTCCACGTCGGGCGAGAAGATGGCCGGCACGGCCACCGCGCTCGAGGCGACCGCGACGGCGGCGACCACTGCGACCGCGGCGCCCGCGCCGACACCGGAGCCGGTACCCGAAATGAAGCTCAGGAGCTGCGCCGGGGCCTCGGCGATGGCGCCGAGGGCTCCGGCGCCGGCCCGATTGGTGGAGATCCCCGCGTTCAGGAAGGCCCTCACGACCGCGGGATCGAACTGGGTTCCGGCGTTGTCGACGAGCTCACGTCGAGCGGCCGCGGGCGAGATCGGCTTCTGGTAGGACCGCAACGCGGTCATGGCGTCGTAGGCGTCGGCGACGGCGACGATCCGGCCGGCGAGCGAGATCTGGTCACCGGCGAGACCATCGGGATAGCCGGTGCCGTCCCAGCGTTCGTGGTGCTCGGTCGCCGCACCCACCCAGTCGCCGAGCCAGTCGGCGAATGGCGACAGATGACCAACGGCATGCACGGGGTGCTGCTCGATGATCAGCCGGTCCTCGGGTGTGAGTTCACCCCGGCTGTCGAGAATGCGGCGGGGGACGTCGAGTAGCCCGACATCGTGCAGCAGCGTGGCCCATCGGAGCTGCTGCATCTCGTCGTCGTCGAGGGCGAGCTCCGTGGCGATCAGCTCGGCGTAGCCGCGCACGCGGTCGCCATGGCGTCCGGTGCGGGCCTCACGGCGGCTCACCTTGGCCACGAGGTCGGCCAGTCGCCTGGCCTTCATCGACGCTTCGAGCGAGTCGCCGGCCAGTTCGGCGAGGCGATCGGCCGTTTCGTCGGCGCGCCCCGTTCGCAGGAACGCCCGCATCCGCGACGGTGCCGCGTCGGGAAAGGTCAGCGAGAGGCTGAAGAGAATCCCGAGAGAACTGGCGTGTCCGAGCGCCCGCCGAGCCACCTCGAACACGAGCATCGAGACGACGACCGCGCCACCGAACCAGGCGATCGTCGGCCCGACGCCGGCGGGCCGGGGTACGGCTCGGATGGCGTAGTGGACGGCCACCCAGCTGATCGCGAGTGGCACCACGATCAGCGCGGCGCGGATGAACCACGCCAGCACGGGCCGCGCTTTCCATTCCCCTCGCGGGCGGTCGGCTCCGGGCTCGGGCGCCTGGATCTGGGCGTCGTCGGTTGTGGGCGGCAAAGCTCGTCCTCGTCGGTCCTGGCATTCCATCGGCACGACGGCTGCGGCCCTGAGCACTCGTTCTGACGGGACCGGCGCTGACTCGTAGTATCCCGAGGGTGAGCACGACGAACGACCGAGTGGGCGGCACCGCCGCATGGGCACCGAGCCGAACGCCGCCCCGGGGTGTGGAACTGACCGCCGAGCAGGAGCTCGCCTGCGCGATGCGTCACCTCGACGTGGCCGGGTTCTCCGAGAACATGACGGGCCATGTGACCTGGCAACCGCCGGGCGCCGACACCCTCCTCGTCAATCCATGGGGCTACTGGTGGCGAGAGGTCAGCGCGGCCGACATTCTCGAGGTCGACCTCGACGGTCGGGTCGTGGCCGGATCGTGGGACGTCACGCCGGCGATCCACATCCACACCGAGCTCCATCGGCGGCGCCCCGACGCCCGGGTCGTGGTGCACAGTCACCCCATGTACGCGGCAGTCCTCGCCGCCGTGCCCGAGCTCCCCGATCTCGTCCATCAGAACTCGAGCATCCTCGCCGACCAGATGGTGTTGGTCGACGACTACGACGGCGAGGTCGACACTCCCCTGCTCGGCGGCGCGCTCGCCGACGCCATCGGCGATGCCTCCGTTGCCCTGCTGGTGAGCCACGGCGTGATCGTCACGGCACCCACGATGCAGGAGGCGATCTACAAGAGCATCCTCTTCGAACGGACCTGCGAGATGCACTGGCGCCTCCGTGCGTTCGGTGAGAGGGCAGCGCCGATCGCCCCGGTCTTCCAGCGCCAACTCCAGGCCTCACTCATCGAACGGGCCGCCGACGTCTACTGGGACGGCGCCATACGTCAGCTGGTCGCGGCCGAACCCGACGTCCTCGACTGACCTCCATGGCACCCACCGCGACGACATCGGCCGGTGTGTTGGCCGGCGTCACCACCGAGGACGGCGCGAGCTTCCGTGGCGTGCACTACGCCACGGCGGCCCGCTTCGCGGCGCCATCGCCGGTCGAGCCCTGGGACGGTGTTGTCCCCGCGGATCGTGTGGGACCCGCGGCCCCCCAGCGGATCACCACCGACCCGTTGATTCCCGACATGGGCGTGGCCGAGATCGGCGAGGACTGCCTACGGGCTCAGATCTGGACACCGTCGACCGAGGGGGCGCGTCCGGTACTCGTCTGGATCCCCGGCGGGCGCTACCAGATCGGCGGCGCCGGTCTCGCCACCTACGACGGCGGACGTCTCTCGGCCGAGGGCGACCTCGTGGTCATCGGGCTCAACTATCGACTGGGCGCGCTCGGCTTCCTCGCCACCGACGGCGTCCCCAGCAACCTCGGGCTGCGGGATCTCATCGCCGCGCTCGAGTGGATCCGAGCCGAGGTCGCCGCCTTCGGTGGCGACCCGGCCAACATCACCCTGATCGGCGAATCGGCCGGCGCCGGAGCGATCACCCATCTCCTCGCCAGTCCCGCCGCCCAGGGCCTGTTCGACGCCGCCATCGTGGCGAGCGCGGCGCCGGGGGCGACGCTGGACGCGGCGGCCGCCCGGTCGGTGGCGGCCGAGTTCCTGTCGGCCGCCGGTGTGGACGATGCGGCGGCGCTCGCCGCCGTCGACCTCGACGACCTTCTCGCCGCGCAGGCCACCGCCGACGCAGCCGTGCTCGCCACCGTCGGAATGATGCCCTTCCACCCCTGGATCGACGGGGACCTGCTCACCGAAGGTCCGCTCGACGCCGCACTCGCTCCCGTGCCCCTCGTGATCGGCACCACGGCCGACGAGATGGCGCTGTTCCGCGACCAGGTGCCCGACCTCCCCGAGGAGTTCGCCATCGGCTGGCTCACGGCGAAGTGCGCGGCGTTCTCCGACGACCCGGCCGCGGCGGCTGCCGCCGGCTTCGCCGCGTGCGATGGCGCGCTGGTCGATGCCATCGCCGACACCGACCTCCACGTGCCCGCCGGGCTCCTCGCCGACAGCCACGCAGCGAGGGGTCTACCGGTTTGGCGGTACCTCTTCGGCTGGGAGGCGCCCCGGATCGGTGCCGCCCACGCCACCGATCTGCCGTTTCATTTCGGCACCCTCGACGTGGCCGACTGGCGCAGTGTGCTCGGCGCTGACGGCGACCGCTCGAGTGCCGCCGACACCCTGTCCGCCGCCATGCGCGCCGCATGGGCCGCCTTCTGCCACACCGGCGTTCCCGCCTGCGCACCCATCGGTGCCTGGCCGCGACACGATCCGGTCGCCCGGACCGCCACGTTGTTGGCGAGCCCCGTCGTCACCGCCGCCGACGTGGGCGGTCCCCACTTCCGCGCCTGGACCCTCGCCTCATCCACCCCGCCAAAACCCCGAAATTGAGGCGAGTTGACCACCGTCGCGGTGGAGAACCCGCCTCAATTTGCGGAAGGGGTGATGATCAGGGCCTGGGTGGTACCCGGGCCCTTGGTCGATGCCTCAGCCTTCGGCGGTCGGCATGGCGATGACGTCGGCGCCGGCGTCGCTGCGGCCCGCCAGCCACTCGGCGAGGTCCTGCTCCTCGGCATCATCGCTGCTGTAGTAGTCCATCGGCTCGTAGTCGGGCGCGTTGGTCTTGATGTTGCGGTACTCGGTCATGCCGGTACCGGCCGGGATCAGCTTGCCGATGATGATGTTCTCCTTGAGGCCGTGCAGCGAGTCGCTCTTGGACTCGATGGCGGCTTCGGTGAGCACCCGGGTGGTCTCCTGGAACGAGGCGGCGGACAGCCACGACTCGGTCGCCAGCGACGCCTTGGTGATACCCATCAGCTGGGGACGTCCCTCGGCGGGCTTGCCACCTTCTTCGACCACACGACGGTTCGTGTCGGCGAACGTCTTCTTGTCGATCTGGTAGCCCGGCAGGAAATCGGTGTCGCCCGGCTCGTTGATCAGAATCCGCTTGGTCATCTGCCGCACGATGAGCTCGATGTGCTTGTCGTGGATCGACACACCCTGGTCGCGGTAGACCTTCTGCACCTCGTCGACGAGGTACTTCTGGGTCTCACGGACACCCTTGATCTCGAGGAGTTCCTTCGGATCGCGGGCACCTTCGACGATGGCGTCGCCGGCCTTCAGTTCCTGGCCGTCGGTGACCTCGAGACGGGCGCCCGACGGGATCGTGTAGGCGTCTTCCTCACCGTCGTCGGCGACGATGAGGACCTCACGTCCACGACCGTCGTCCTCGCCCACTCGGACCACACCGGAGGTGCGGGCCAGTGTGGCCTTGCCCTTCGGCGTGCGAGCCTCGAAGAGCTCGACGACGCGGGGCAGACCGCCGGCGATGTCCTGCGCACCCGCCACACCACCGGTGTGGAACGTCCGCATGGTGAGCTGGGTACCCGGCTCACCGATCGACTGGGCGGCGATGACGCCCACGGCTTCGCCGAGCTCGATCTTGCCGCCGGTGGCCAGCGACATGCCGTAGCTCTTGGCCGAGATGCCGAACGCCGAGTCGTCGGTCAGCGGTGAGAGGACCCGCACGCGGGTGACCTTCTCGTCGTCACGCAGCGCTTCCAGCTCGTCGTCGCCGACCATCGTGCCCTTGGCGATGGTGGAACCATCGGCGAGCTCGACGTCATCGGCCAGCACGCGACCGAACAGCTTGGTCTCGAGGTGACTGCGCTTGTTGGGCGTGTCGGGCATGACGTCTTCGATCCAGATGCCACCGACCGGTCCGCTCCGATCGAACGGATCCTCGTCGTTGACGATGAGTTCCTGGGCCACATCGACGAGTCGACGGGTGAGGTAGCCCGAGTCCGCAGTACGCAGCGCCGTGTCGACGAGTCCCTTGCGGGCACCCGGCGTGGCGATGAAGTACTCGAGCATCTTCAGGCCTTCACGGAAGTTGCTCTTGATCGGACGAGGGATCATGTCACCACGCGGGTTGGCGACGAGGCCACGCATGCCGGCGATCTGGCGCACCTGCATCATGTTTCCTCGAGCGCCCGACTCGACCATCATGTTGACCGGGTTGAACTGCTGCGACTCGAGGTCGTCCTTCATCCGGTTGGTGACCTCTTCGGTGGCCTCGGACCAGACTTCCACTTCCATCTGGCGACGCTCGCCGTCGGTGATGATGCCGCGACGGAACTGCTGCTCGATCTTGTCGGCCATCTTCTCGTGACGATCGAGGATCTCGGCCTTCTCGACCGGGGTCTTCACGTCGTCGATCGAGACCGTGAGGCCCGACCGCATGGCGAACTTGAAGCAGGTGTCCTTGATCGCATCGAGGCTGATCGCCACTTCCTGCTTCGCGTAGCCGCGGGCCAGGGTGTCGACGATGGCGCCCATCTGCTTCTTGCCGACCTTCTCGTTGACGTAGGGGTACGCCTCGGGGAGGGTCTGGTTGAAGAAGACGCGGCCCACGGTGGTGGGCTCGTACTTGGCGGCCTCGCCGTTGGCGGGGCTGACCATCAGGTCGGGTGTGCGGAACTGGATCTCGGCGTGGATCGCGACGTCGCCGCGTTCGTAGGCCGCTTCGAGCTCCTGCACGTCGCGGAAAACGCGACCTTCGCCCTTGGAACCGGGGACGATGTCGGTGAGGTAGAACGCACCGATGATCATGTCCTGGGTCGGGGTGACCAGCGGACGACCGTTGGCCGGGCTGAGCACGTTGTTGGCGCTGAGCATGAGCACGCGGGCCTCGGCCTGCGCCTCGGCCGACAGCGGAAGATGCACCGCCATCTGATCGCCGTCGAAGTCGGCGTTGAACGCAGTGCAGACCAACGGGTGGAGGTTGATGGCCTTGCCCTCGACGAGCACGGGCTCGAACGCCTGGATACCCAGACGGTGAAGGGTCGGTGCACGGTTGAGCATCACCGGGTGTTCCTTGATGACGTCCTCGAGGACGTCCCACACCTGCGGGCGACGACGCTCGACCATGCGCTTGGCCGACTTGATGTTCTGGGCCAGCTCGGCGTCGACGAGGCGCTTCATGACGAAGGGCTTGAAGAGTTCGAGCGCCATGATCTTGGGCAGACCGCACTGGTGGAACTTGAGCGTCGGGCCGACCACGATGACCGAACGGCCCGAGTAGTCGACGCGCTTGCCGAGCAGGTTCTGACGGAACCGGCCCTGCTTGCCCTTGAGCATGTCGGACAGTGACTTGAGCGGGCGGTTGCCCGGCCCCGTCACCGGACGTCCACGACGACCGTTGTCGAACAGGGCGTCGACGGCCTCCTGGAGCATGCGCTTCTCGTTGTTGACGATGATCTCCGGCGCACCGAGGTCGAGCAGACGCTTGAGCCGGTTGTTGCGGTTGATCACACGACGGTAGAGATCGTTGAGGTCGGAGGTCGCGAAGCGGCCACCATCGAGCTGCACCATCGGACGCAGCTCCGGCGGGATCACCGGCACGACGTCGAGGATCATGGCGCGGGGATCGTTGATCCGCCGGCCGTGCTCGTCACGACGGTTGAACGCCGCGACGATCTTCAGTCGCTTGATGGCCTTCTGCTTGCGCTGGGCCGACAGACCCTTGACGCCTTCCGGCGGGTCGATCTGGGCGCGGAGCTTGACCTCTTCCTCGTCGAAGTCGAGGGCCTCGACCAGACGGGCGATCGCGTCGGCACCCATGCCGCCCACGAAGTAGTCGCCCCAACGGTCCTGCAGCTCACGCCACAGCATCTCGTCTTCGATGATCTGGCGACCGAACAGGCTCTTGAACTCGTCCCACGCCCGGTCGAGGATCTCCTTTTCGAACTCGAACTGCTCGCGGATCTCGGCCAGGTCCTTGTCGGCCTGACGACGAGCCGCCTTCAGCTCGGTGTCCTTGGCGCCGTCCTTCTCGAGTTCGCCGAGTTCCTTCTCGAGGTCCTCGGCCCGACGCGCGAGGTCGAGTTCCATGTCCTTGTCGATCGCTTCGCGCTCACCGATGACCTCGGCTTCGAGCGAGGCGAGGTCGGCATCGCGACGCTCCTCGTCGACGGTGACGACGAGGTTGGCGGCGAAGTAGATGACCTTCTCGAGCTGCTTGGCCTTGAGCTCTTCCTTCGGCTCGGTGCCCATGAGCAGGTAGGCCAGCCAGGAACGAGTGCCCCGCAGGTACCAGATGTGGACCGCGGGCGCGGCGAGCTCGATGTGGCCCATGCGCTCGCGACGCACCTTCGAACGGGTGACCTCGACGCCACAACGCTCGCAGATGATGCCCTTGAAGCGCACCCGCTTGTACTTGCCGCACGCGCACTCCCAGTCCTTGGTCGGACCGAAGATCTTCTCGCAGAAGAGTCCGTCCTTCTCGGGCTTGAGGGTGCGGTAGTTGATGGTCTCGGGCTTCTTCACCTCGCCGTTGGACCACATGCGGATGCTGTCCGCGGTCGCGAGCCCGATCTTCAGGTTGGAGAAATCATTGACGTCAAGCATGACGGTCCTCTCTCAGTTCTCTTGGGCTCAGCCGCGGGCCGCACGAGCGGCGGCACGGGCAGCGTCTTCTTCATCTGATCCACGTTCGGGTCGCTGGAGATCGATCCCCAGCTCCTCGACCGTGCGGAAGGTCTCTTCGTCGAGTTCACGCATCTCGATCTCCTGACCGTCCTTGGAGAGCACTTCGACGTTGATGCACAACGCCTGCATTTCCTTGATGAGCACCTTGAAGGACTCGGGAATGCCGGGCTCGGGGATGTTCTCGCCCTTGACGATGGCCTCGTAGACCTTCACCCGGCCGAGCACGTCATCGGACTTGATGGTGAGCAGCTCCTGCAGGCAGTAGGCCGCGCCGTAGGCCTCGAGGGCCCACACTTCCATCTCGCCGAAGCGCTGGCCGCCGAACTGGGCCTTACCACCGAGCGGCTGCTGGGTGATCATGGAGTACGGGCCGGTGGACCGGGCGTGGATCTTGTCGTCGACCAGGTGGGCCAGCTTCAGGATGTAGACGTAGCCCGTCATGATGTCGTTGTCGTAGGGCTCGCCGGTACGGCCGTTGAACAGCGGCTGCTTGCCGTTGACGCCGATCAGACGGGTTTCGCCGTCCTTGGACTCGGGATTCAGGTTCTTCAGGATGTCGACGATCACCGGCTTGTCACCGGCGAGTTCGTACTCGTCCCACTTCGCACCGTCGAACACCGGCGTGGCCACGAAGGTGGCGGGCTTGGTGGTCGGACGCGTCTTGCGCTCGGTGCCACGGACCGGGTCGTCGCCGACCTGCTCGCCGTCGATGCTCCAACCCCAGCGGGCGCAGTAGCCCAGGTGGGCCTCGAGCACCTGACCGACGTTCATGCGAGACGGCACGCCGAGCGGGTTGAGGATGATGTCGACCTGCTGGCCGTCGGCGTTGAACGGCATGTCCTCGATCGGGAGGATCTTGGAGATGACGCCCTTGTTGCCGTGGCGACCGGCGAGCTTGTCGCCCACGCTGATCTTGCGCTTCTGGGCGACGTAGACCCGCACGAGCTGGTTGACCCCGGGGGGCAGCTCGTGGGCATCGTCGCGGTTGAAGACCTTGACGTCGATGACCTTGCCGGTCTCGCCGTGGGGGACCTTCAGCGAGGTGTCACGGACCTCGCGGGCCTTCTCGCCGAAGATGGCGCGCAGGAGGCGCTCTTCGGGGGTCAGCTCGGTCTCGCCCTTGGGCGTGACCTTGCCGACGAGCACGTCGCCCGGGCCGACCTCGGCGCCGACGCGGATGATGCCGCGCTCGTCGAGGTCGGCGAGGATCTCCTCGCTCAGGTTCGGGATGTCGCGGGTGATCTCTTCGGGGCCGAGCTTCGTGTCACGGGCATCGATCTCGTGCTCATGGATGTGGACCGACGTGAGCACGTCGTCCTTCACCAGTCGCTCGGAGAGGATGATGGCGTCCTCGAAGTTGTAGCCCTCCCACGGCATGAAGGCCACGAGGAGGTTCTTGCCGAGCGCCAGCTCACCGTTGTCGGTGCTGGGGCCGTCGGCGAGGAGTTGGCCGGCCTTGACCTTGTCGCCCTCGGCCACGCGGGGCTTCTGGGAGATGCAGGAGTCCTGGTTGGACCGTTCGAAGCGCTTCAGGCGGATCGTCTGCTGACCGAGGTTCTTGTAGTCCATGACGATGTGGTCACCGTCGAGTTCGACGACGGTGCCGTCGTCCTCGGCCAGCACCATGTCGGCGGCGTCGGTGGCGCAACGGGCCTCGATGCCCGTGCCGATGTAGGGCGCTTCGGCCCGGACCAGCGGCACGGCCTGGCGCTGCATGTTGGCGCCCATGAGGGCACGGTTGGCGTCGTCGTGCTCGAGGAAGGGGATCAGCGCGGTGGCCACCGAGACGATCTGCTTCGGCGAGACGTCCATCATCTGGACTTCTTCCGGCACCACCGAAGAGATCTCGGTGGTGGCGCCGAAGAACACTTCCTGCTCCAGCTGGAGACGGAGGTCCTGGAGGCTGGCCGCCTGGGGAGACCGTCGCACGAGGACGCGGTCGGCGAGGAAGTTGCCCTTGGCGTCGATCGGCGCGTTGGCCTGGGCGACGACGTAGTCCTCTTCCTCGTCGGCGGTGAGATAGACGATCTCGTTGCTGACGACGCCCTTCTTCACCACCCGATAGGGCGTCTCGATGAAGCCGAAGGGGTTGACGCGTGCGAACGACGCGAGACCACCGATGAGGCCGATGTTGGGGCCTTCCGGCGTCTCGATCGGGCACATGCGGCCGTAGTGGGAGAAGTGCACGTCTCGCACTTCGAAGCCGGCACGCTCGCGGGACAGACCACCCGGGCCGAGCGCCGACAGGCGCCGACGGTGGGTGAGGCCCGACAGCGGGTTGACCTGATCCATGAACTGCGAGAGCTGGGAGGTTCCGAAGAACTCCTTGATCGCCGCGACCACGGGTCGGATGTTGATGAGCGTCTGCGGGGTGATGGCCTCGACGTCCTGGGTGGTCATGCGCTCGCGCACGACCCGCTCCATGCGGGAGAGACCGATGCGGACCTGGTTCTGGATCAGCTCGCCGACGCTGCGGATGCGGCGGTTGGCGAAGTGGTCCTGATCATCGAGGCGGTAGCCGGGCTCGCCCTTGGCCAGATTCAGCAGGTAGGTGGTGGCGGCGAGCATCTCGGCCTGCGCCAACACCGACTGGTCGGCGTCGGGGCGATCGAGATCGAGCTTGAACTGCTTCTCGAGGAAGTCGAGTTCGGGGCCGAGCTTGCGGTTGAGCTTGTAGCGACCGACCCGGCTGAGGTCGTAGCGACGCGGCTCGAAGAAGGCGTTGCGGAAGTAGGCGCGAGCCGACTCGACCGTGGGCGGTTCGCCCGGGCGGGCACGCTTGTAGATCTCGAGCAGGGATTCTTCCTGCGTCGGCGAGATCTCCTTGTCCTTCTCCCACTGCCCCTCGAGGAAGTCGAAGTACTGGACGAACTTGTCGAGGAACCCGGGCTCGTTCTCCTCGTCGTAGCCGAGGGCACGCAGCAGGGTGAACAGCGAGATGCGGCGCTTGCGGGCCACACGGGCGCCGGCGGTGACGTCCTTGCCGGGCTTCTGTTCGACGTCGAACTCGATCCACTCGCCGCGGTACGGATGCACGGTGCCGGTGACGAGCTGGTGCTTGCTCAGGTTGCGCAGACGGAACCGCTCGCCCGGCTGGAAGATGACGCCGGGGGAACGCACGAGCTGCGACACGACGACACGCTCGGTGCCGTTGATGATGAAGGTGCCCTTGTCGGTCATCATGGGGAAGTCGCCCATGAAGACCGTCTGTTCCTTGATCTCGCCGGTGTTGGCGTTCATGAAGCGGGCGCGCACGAAGATCGGCGCGCTGTAGGTCATGTCCTTCTCTTTGCACTCCTCCACCGTGAACTTCGGCGGGGGGCGCAGGTCCTCGTCGTCGGGATCGAACTCGAGTTCGAGTTGCAGGGTCTCCGTGAAGTCCTTGATCGGGCTGATGTCGCGGAAGGTCTGCGCGAGACCCTCGTCGAGTAGCCATTTGAAAGACTCACGCTGCACAGCGATGAGATCGGGGAGTTCGAGAACCTCAGGGAGATTTCCGAACGAGTAGCGTTCGCGATGAGCGGCGCGTGTGGTCACCTTGGCTCCAAAGTTGGCCGTGGATGAGGACGACAACAGGGTCGCCCGGGCGCGACGCAACGACTTGAAAAAGTCGGAACAGGCGCGAGGACGACCACGTTGCTTTGCACGCTAGTGGTTCCGCGGCGGTCCAACAACTCTCGGGCAACCAGAACCGGCACCGGCCGTGGCGGGCGGTGCACGATCCGGAGCCGGAGAGGCGGGCGGATTGAACGCGAACGGTAAAGGTTCCCACGAGCGAGGTCAAGCACTCCCGGTGGTCTGCAACGGAGTCGTCACGAGCACGGCGCGAGGCGAACGACGGCGTTCAGTCGACGCGCAGCGCAACCCTGGCCCGGGCGGCGATGTCATCGACCACGCCGATACGGCGGAGGTAGCCGTCGTGGTCACCCCACTGCGAGCGGAGGCCGTCGAGCGTCTTGCGCATCACCGGTCGCGGTGAACCCCAGAGCGCCGTGAAATCCGCCGGGTCGAACCCGGCGCCGCGAATCTGGTCCTCGAACCATTTGGTGCCCTCGGCGGAGGTTGCTCGGAAGCGACTGGTGATTTCGTAGTCATCGAGGATGTACGGGTCGGCGACGCCGGCGAGACCGAGCAGCGTCATCGCCGCGATGCCGGTCCGGTCCTTGCCGGCGGTGCAGTGGAAGAGCACGCGTTCGCCGTCCGCGACCGCCGACACGATCTCGGCGAGATGGCCGGGAAAGCCGTCGAGCATGCGGAGATACCCCTCCGCCATGTCGTCGTCGTCGAACTTGGGAAGGTCACCGTCGAGGATCCGCTGCAACATCGACCGCCCCTGGGCGACATCGCTCGACATCGGAAGGTGCACATGGCGCACGCCGGCGGGCAGACGGTCGGGCGCCTGCTCGACCTCGCTGTCGGATCGGAGGTCGAAGACGACCGAGATGCCCAGCTCGAGCATGCGGTCGTGATCGGCGGCGCTGAGGGCATGGAGCCCGTCACTGCGAAAGACCCGTCCCCACCGGGTCCACGAGTCGTCCAGGGTCGGATAGCCGCCGAGATCACGGAAGTTCGCCGGTCCGTCCATGGCGAGACGACGTTCGGCCGCGACGACGAAGCCCTGCGTCGGTTCGAACAGATGGACGTAGGCCCTGTGCCGCGGCATCGGCAGTGCGACATGCCCGGGTGCGTCGGGGGCCCGTACATCGGTACCGGCGTCATCGGGGTCGGCCGAGAGGAACACCGACATCTCGTCGGATCCACCCCGCCACGTGACGAGCAGCTCCTCCCCGACCGCGACGACGTTCACATGGGAGACGGGGGTGAGGGGGACAGTGTCAGGCACATTCGCACCCTAGAGCCACGCAGCGGGCGAAAACAGCGAACCGCGCCGACCCGAAGGCCGGCGCGGTCTGCAACAGCGCGTGCCCCGAGGGGCAGGTACTACTGGAGTTCGACGGTGCCGCCGGCAGCTTCGAGGGCCTCCTTGGCCTTCTCGGCGTCAGCCTTGGACGCACCTTCGAGGATCGGCTTGGGGGCGCTGTCCACGAGCTCCTTGGCCTCCTTGAGCCCGAGGGACGTGAGACCGCGGACCTCCTTGATGACCTGAATCTTCTTGTCGCCGGCGCTGGTGAGCACGACGTCGAAGGAGTCCTTCTCCTCCTCCGCAGCGGCATCGCCACCACCGGCGCCGGGCGCCGCAGCGACGGCAACCGGAGCGGCCGCGGTCACGCCGAACTTCTCTTCGAACTCCGACAGCAGTTCGCTCAGCTCGAGGACGCTCATGGCGCCGATCGCGTCGAGAATCTCATCCTTGGTAGCCATGATCAGGCCTCCTGTTCTTCACCGGCATCGCCGGACTCATCGGCGGCGTCGGCTGACGCCTCGGTTTCTGGGGTTTCTTCGCTTACTTCGGTTTCTTCGGTGGCTTCGGCCTCGGGGGCGTCACCAGGTTCTTCAGCGGCCTCGACAGCCGGCGCATCGGCAGCGGCATCGGGGCCACCGCCCTTCTCGATGAGTGCCTGCAAGCCGTACGCGAAGTCGCGCGGAACGGCAGCGAGCAGACCGGCGAACTTCGCCATCGGCGCCTGGAAGGCACCGGCGATCATCGCCAGCAGCACCTCACGCGACGGCAGTTCGGCGAGGGCCTTGAGATCGTCTGCGCTGAGCAGCTGATCGTCGACCACACCACCCTTGATCACCAGTGCGTCGTTGGTCTTCGCGAATTCCTTGAGGGCCTTCGCAACGGCCGCGACATCACCGGCGGATCCATCGGCACGCTCGCCCACGAAGGCGATGGCCGTCGGACCGGTCAGAAGGTCGTCGATCTCAAGCCCTGCCTCACGCGCCGCGAGGCGCACGAGGGTGTTCTTGTAGATCTTGTACTCGCCACCCGCGTCACGCAGCGCACTCCGCAGCTCGGCCAGTGCCCGCACGTTGAGGCCGCGATACTCGGTCAGCATTGCGCCGTCGGAATCGGCGAGCATCTGCTTCACCTCGTCGACGACCGCAACCTTCTCTGGTCTTGGGTCTCCCATTACTGTCACCTCCTCTTCTTCATTCCGGCACATGTGGCCGGACTCGCGGAAGGCGACCGGAGCCGACTCCCTGGTTCATTTCCTTCTGGCGTTCTCATCCGAAAATGCGAACTGGGCGCCCACCGATCGGCGAACGCCCAGACATGCCACGGAAGCCGTGGGATTCAGGAGGTTCTCCTCGTCCGGCGAGCCAGCTGGCTCATTGGTGCTCCCCGTGGAGCGCACCGGAGGTCTTCGGTGAACAAGATTCTTCAGTTGTGCCCGCCAGCGTAGAGCGCCGGCCGAGCAGATCCTCCGCTCAGGCAGAGGCGATCTGGCTGGGATCGACGCGCACGCCGGGACCCATCGTGCTGCTCAGGACGACCTTGCGCATGTAGTGGCCCTTGGCCGACGCCGGACGCACACGATCGAGCTCGGTCACCAGCGCACGCAGGTTGGTGAGCAGCGCAGCCTCGTCGAACGAGACCTTGCCGATCGGCACGTGCACATTGGCGAAGCGGTCGGTGCGGTACTCGACCATGCCACCCTTGAACTCCTCGATCGCCTTGGCGACATCGGCGGTGACGGTGCCGGTCTTCGGATTGGGCATCAGACCACGCGGACCGAGAACACGACCGAGCTTGCCGACCGTGGGCATCATGTCGGGGGTGGCGATCGCCAGATCGAAGTCGGTCATCCCGGCCTCGACCTCGGCCGCGAGATCGTCGCCACCGACGTGTTCGGCGCCGGCATCGCGCGCCGCCTGGGCGGCCTCGCCCTGGGCGAACACGGCGATGCGCACGTCCTTGCCGGTGCCCGACGGGAGCGCCACCGTGGACCGGATCATCTGATCCGCCTTACGGGGATCGACGCCGAGACGGATCACGACGTCGACGGTCTCGTCGAACTTCTTGGTGCCCAGCGACTTGATGATGGCGATGGCTTCGGCATCGGAATGCAGCCGGTCGCGATCGTACTTCTGGGCGTTGTCCCTGTACTGCTTGCTCTGCGCCATGTGTGGCTCCCTCTGTGTACTGCCGCCCGGCGAGGTGATCCGGGTCGAGCAGGTGAGTCGAACTTCGACTCAGCGAACTTGCTAGCCGACGACGTCGATACCCATGGAGCGGGCGGTGCCGGCGACCTGCAGCTTGGCGCCGTCCATGTCGATGGCGTTGAGGTCGGGCATCTTGAGTTCGGCGATCTCGGTGACCTGGGCGTCGGTGATCGAACCGGCGGTCTCACGACCGGGGTTGTTGGAGGCCAGGTCGAGACCGGCGGCCTTCTTGATCAGGAACGCGGTGGGCGGAGTCTTCAGGATGAACGAGAACGAACGGTCTTCGTAGATCGTGATCTCGGCCGGCACGATCTGGCCGCGCTGATCCTCGGTGCGGGCGTTGTAGTCCTTGCAGAAGTCCATGATCGCGACACCGTGGGGGCCGAGCGCGGTGCCCACGGGCGGAGCCGGCGAGGCCTGCCCGGCCGGGATCTGGATTCTGACGGTTGCAGCGACCTGCTTCTTGGCCATGACACGTTCCTGTAGAAGAGAGGCCCCGCGAAACGCGGGAACCGTTAAGTCTGGACGGAGACTGCCCGCGCGACAACCCGCGCGAGCGGGGAATCACGGGCGAGAAGTCAGAGGCGCGCCACTTGGGCGAACTCGAGCTCGACCGGGGTCTCGCGGCCGAAGATGTTGACGAGCACCTTGACCTTGAGCTGATCCTCGTTGATCTCGATGATCTCGCCCGAGAAGTCGGCGAAGGGGCCTTCCTTGACCCGTACCGTCTCCCCCATGTCGTATTCGAACATCGGCTTGGACTTCTTGGTGGCTTCCTGGGTGCGATCGGCCTCGACGCCGAGGAAGTTCTCGACGTCCTTGCGGCGCATCGGCGACGGCTTGCCGCCCTGGTTGACGAAGCCGGTGACACCGGGCGTGTTGCGGATGACGTACCAGGCGTCGTCGTCGAGCGAGGTGCGACAGAGGAGATAGCCCGGGAAGAGCTTCTTCTCGGTCATGACCTTCTTGCCGTTCTTGAACTCGGGGATCTCGCGGGTGGGGATGACCACCTCGTAGATCCGCTCCTCCATGTTCATCGAGGCGATACGAGCTTCCAGGTTCTGCTTGACCTTCTTCTCGTAGCCCGACTGGGTGTGGAGCACGAACCAACGACCCGGACGGTCGTAGGGCGAGACGTAGGCCTCGGCCTCTTCGCCGTCGTCGTCGAGCAGCTCGTCCTCGTCGACCACGACGTCGACCGGAGCGGCCTCGGCCGACGCGCCGGTCCACTGATTGGAAAGGCCGGCGCCGATCGGTGCGCTCGATGGGTTCGCTTCGCCGGCGGCCTCGGCAACGGTCTCCTCGGCCTCGGCCGGGGCGGCGGTTTCCTCGGCCACGGTCTCTTCGTTCATATCGTTCTCGTCAGTCATGTCGATCAGGCCTCGAAGAGCTCGAGGATGAAGGTGGAGAACAGCCAGTCGAGGCCGTAGATGATCGCGCCGAGGACCACGATGGTGACCAGTACGACGATCGAGTAGTTGATCGTCTCCGGACGCGACGGCCATGCGACCTTGCGGAGTTCGCCGCGCACCTCGCGGAGGAACTGCACGGGGCTGGTGCGCTCCTGCGGCGGCGCGGCGCTCGGCTGCTGGCGACGGGCGCGGACCGGCTCGCCGTCCGCGCCGAGCTCGCCCTGCTTCTGCATCATGCGCTTCTGCTGTCGGTTCATCGACATGAGGAAATCCTTGGATCAGTGAGCGGCGCCACCGTGTGACGGCGTCGCCATGCAGGGGCGACAGGACTTGAACCTGCAACCTTCGGTTTTGGAGACCGATGCTCTACCAATTGAGCCACGCCCCTGAGAACGGTGGACAACGATATCACTGGCCTCGGAAATACCTGCCCCGGGTAGGGGCGACAACGCGCGTTCAGCCGACCAGCCGGCCGCCGCGTCGTTGCCGGGTGGCCAGCGCGATCACGCCGGCGGCGGCCGCGAGGCCGCCGATCGTGGCCGCCGCATAGCCCGGCACCCGGCGACCGCTACGGCCGTCGTACTCGTCGAGGGTCAGGAGGATCTCGTGCTCGAGGGTGGGGTCGACCGGCACACCCGACGAGGCGAGGTCGCGCATCGCACGGCGCAGCCGCCGGTAGTTCGCCACCTCGGCCTGGCAACGCAGGCACTGCGCAACGTGGCGGCGGGCCGGTTCGGACATGAGCGCGGCTTCGGTGCCGTCGTCGATTGCGGACAGGGCCTCGAGCAGGTCGTCACACGACGGCGAGCCATCGGACTGGCGATCAGATTGCATGGAGTTCCTCTCCGGGCAGCGGGAACACCCGTTCCCTCAGCCGTCGTCGAGCGCGATGGAGCCGCACCTTGGCCGCGCTCACCGAGATGCCGAGCTCGTCCGCGATGGCGTCGTGCGGCAGGTCGTAGACGTCGCGCAGCACCACCACCGACCGCAGTCGTGGGGGCAGCTCGCGGATCGCCTCGTCGAGCTGGGCCCGCAGGGCGTTGGCGTCGGCCTGGGCCACAGGGTCGCTCTCGGGTCGAAGATCGACCACGTGTGCCTCGTCGGGCAGTGGGTCGTGACGATGGCGACGACGCTTCCCCATCGCGGTGGACGCACAGTTCGCGACGATGCGGTAGAGCCAGGTGGAGAACTTCGCGTCGCCGCGAAAGCGATCGATGCTGCGATAGGCGCGGAGGTAGGCGTCCTGCACCACGTCGCTCGCATCGTCCTCGTTGCTCGTCAACCGCAACGCGAGACCGTAGGCGTCTCGGTGCGTACGCCGCACCATCTCGTCGAACGCCTCGCGTTCGCCGGCCACCGCCCGCTGGACCAGCTCGTCCATCGCCGCGGTCACGAGGCCGCCCCCGCCCGCCGCTGCGCCACCGCGTGGCGGATCGGTGACGATCCGGAGGGGGCGGGGAGCTACAGACGAGTCGGCCATGAGATCGTGCGCTACCCGCACGGGAGTTGATCGAGATGATCGGGTTGATCGGGAACCTGCGTAGCGACGGACAGATTCGAACTGTCGGCCTCTCGATTATGAGTCGAGCGCTCTCACCAACTGAGCTACGTCGCCGCCCTCGGATCGGCGGACCGTTCCGTGGAGCTCCCTGTCAGAATTGAACTGACGACCTTCTCCTTACCATGGAGACGCTCTGCCGACTGAGCTAAGGGAGCCTGCGACCGCGGGCGAAATCGACCGAGGAAGCGTCGGCAATGATGCCACGCGACCGGACCACCTCCAACCCGCTTCCGACCCAATCCGTCGAGTAGGCGGAACGGCTCGGTGAATTGGGTCGTACGACTCAAGTCCGTGGGTGCACGCGCCGTAGAGAAACCATGCGATTCGACCGGCTTGTCATCGAGGCCGACGAGAACACTTTCTCGTTGGAATTCCACCCCCGTCTCACCGTCATCGGCGGTGTCGGACGGCTCGAGCGTGAAGGACTCATCACCGAGCTCGTCGGCTCGCTGAGTTCCAGTCGCGCCGGGGTGCACGCGGAGATCGTTGCCGACAACGGCAACCGCTTCGCCGTGTTCCGGCCGTTCGGTGCCCGCGCTCGGGTCATCGACGTCGAGGCGGCGGCCGACGTCAGCTCCCGCTTCGCCGACGCCGAGGGCAACATCGACCTGCTCCGGGTCGCCGGCCTCGACGCTCGCGGTGCCAAGCGCCGGCTGCGCCTCACCTCGAGCGATCTCACCACGAGCACGCACCACGACCAGATCATCCGACGCCTGGCATCGGTCGAGCCGGCCCGGCTGTGGGAGCTCGCCGACCGCGTGACCGCCGCACAGCAGATCCTCGACGAAGAGGCGCAGGCCTCGGGTTCGGCCCCCGAGGATGCATCCGTCGTGGCCCGCATCGAGGAACGCCACGCCGAGTTCGAGGAGGCACAGGCCCGGGCCGAGAAGGTCCGCAAGATCTCCTTCTTCGTCGGTGTGGCCGCGACCCTCCTCGCCGTCCCGTCGGTGATGTGGATCAGCCGCCCCGCAGCCATGGGCCTGCTCATCCTGGCGGCGATGGTCACCGCGCTCTCGTTCATCCAGAACCAGCGCATGGAGCGGGCCCGCTCGGGAGAAGAGGCCGCCCTCGCCGAAGCCGGCGCCCAGTCCTACCTCGGCTTCCATCTCCAGCGGGTCAACGGCCTGCTCGACAGCCAGGCGTCGCGTCAGCGTCTCATCCAGGCCGGTGCCGACCACGAGACCGCCCTGGCCGAATGGTTCGGTGTCGCCGGAGAGATCGTCGTCGACTGGGCCTACGAGCATCGTGCCGAGATCGAGGACGCGGCCCTGCGGGCGAAGGGCGTCGATGCTCTCAACCTCGGCCCGCTGCCCATCGATCCCGAGAACGACGAGGTCGCCGCCCTCGCCCACGCCCTCATGTTGAAGCTCGAGGAGACCCGGGGTATCGGCCCAGCGGGCGAGAACCTGCCGCTGATCCTCGACGACTCGCTCCACGGGCTCGACATGGCCCTCAAGGCGCCCCTTCTCGAGATGCTCGTGCGCTCGAGCGAATCGCAGCAGATCGTCTTCCTCACCGAGGACGCCGACGTCACCGACTGGGCCCGCGTCGAGGCGATCACCGGGGACCTCTCGATCCTCGAGCCCACGGCCGCCGACGAGCCGGCGACCGTCGGTGCCGATGCCTCGCTGAAGATCGCCTGATCCAGGCGAACAAGAGCTGGCGTCCCCGAGAGGGAGCGCCGCAGATGGCGAGCGGCGACTCGCCAGTCGCATGCTTCGGTGCCACGCCCCTTCGACGGGCGTGGCATCGTCGCGCATGGACGACGTCGCCCCACCCGAGTTCGAGACCCTCACCGTCGCGGTCGACGGCCGCATCGGCCGACTCACGCTGAACCGCCCGGCGAAGCTCAACCCTCTGTCCACGCGGTGTCTCGACGAACTCGCCGCCGCAGCCGGCTGGTTCGACGCACTGGACGACGTGCGGGTGGTCGTGGTGACCGGCGCCGGACGGGCGTTCTCCGCGGGAGCGGACCTGGCCGGCTTCACCGGGCCCGGCGAGCGATCCCTGCGGGCAGGCGCCGATGCGGGCCGCCTGATGGTCGAGTCGATCGAGGGGATGCGAGCGGTCACGATCGCCGCCATCCACGGTCACTGCATCGGCGGGGGCGTGCTCCTGGCGATGGCCTGCGATCTCCGCATCGCCGCGGCGTCGACCAGCTTCGCGATCCCCGAGGTCGACCTCGGCATTCCGCTGACCTGGGGCGGCATTCCCCGGCTCGTGCGGGAGATCGGTCCCGCCGCCACTCGCGACCTCGTGTTGTCCTGTCGGCCGTTCTCGGCTGCGGAAGCCCACGGCCTCGGCATGGTCGGCCGCGTCGCCGTCGACGTCCGACTCGAGCAGGAGGTCGAGGCCCTCGCCGAGGCGCTCGCCACGAAGTCCGAGTACACCCTGCGCGCCACGCTCGATGCCGTCGACGCGGCAGCCGAGGCGCTGGTGCCGACCAACGGCGCGTGGGCCGACGCCGACCAGTTCGTCACCGCGATGCACGATCCCGAGAGTCGCGAAGTCGCCGGCCGCTATCTGGCCGAGCGGGCCCGATCGAGCGATCGTTGACGCCGCTGCAGAACACCCGTCGCATCAGGCGGGCGATGGTTGCGTCGTTCGTGCTGTACGCCGCCTTCGGGCTGCCCGATGGGGTGTTCGGCACGGTCTGGCCCAACCTGCGTGACGACTTCGGCCGCTCCGACGGCAGCCTCGGCCTGCTGATCGTCGCCATCTCCGTCGGCTACGCCGTGGGCGGTTTCGCCTCGGGCCACCTCACCGATCGGTTCACGGTCGGACGCCTGTTGCCCGCGTCGATGACCGGCGCGCTGGTCGCGCTCGTGATGGTTGCCGCCGCCCCCGAGTGGTGGGTGGTGACGGTCGGCTACCTCGCGCTGGGCGTCGTCTGGGGTCTCGCCGATTCGGGGGTGAACGCGTGGATGGCGTTGACCCAGGGACCGAGGGCGATGGGGATGTTGCACGCGTCCTACGGCATCGGCGCCTTTCTCGGACCTCTGCTGGCCACCCCCTTCGTGGCCGACGGCATCGCCTGGCGCGGTCCCTACGTTGCGTGCGCAGCGCTCACTGCGGTCTCCGTGGCGGTGGTGCTGCGGTTCCGGGACGGGTTCGGGGCCGCCCGGGTGAGCGCGTCGATCAGCGCGCAGGACACCGCCATGATCGGCTCGCCTCGTCTCGGGGCCCTGATGGTCGCTTGGTTCTCGCTCTATGTCGGCATCGAGGTCGCCGTCGGATCGTGGGCCTACACCTTCCTCACCGAGTCCCGGGGCTTCTCCGACGCGTCGGCGGGCATCGTCACCGCCGGCTATTGGGGCGGGCTGATGGGTGGCCGCCTGCTGCTCGCGTCGGTGGGCCATCGCACGCCACCGGAACGGACACTGCGCCTGTCGACGGCCGCTGCGGCGCTCGCCGTCGTTGTCCTCTGGGCCGACCCCGCCGGCGTCGGTGGACTCTCGCTCCCGGTGATCGGGCTGACCTTCTCGGCGATGTTCCCACTCGTCATGAGTCGCACTGCGGTGTACCTCGGCGAGGCCCGGGCGACCCGAGCGGTCGGCCACCAGATCGGCGCGAGCTCGGTCGGGGCGATCGCTCTTCCCGCATTGATCGGCGTGCTCGCCGATCGCCGTGACGTGGGTGTCACCGCGCCGGTGACGCTGGTGAGCGTCGTTGCCCTCGGCGTGCTCTGGTGGTCCATCGAACGGGTCGCGCAGGCCGACCTCACGCCCCGCTGACGGAGGGACAGGGGCAGGGTCGGCACGAAGAGGATCAGACGGGCTGCGTGAGCGCGCCGGCCGCGGACGACACACCGGCGCCGCGACGGGCGTGGACGAGATCGTCACGATCGAGGCCGTGGGTGACGAAGCCCAGCGAGAGGCCGGTGTCCGGATCGGCCCAGCCACGCTGGCCCTTGGCCCCGCCGTGGCCGAAGGTCGCCGGTCCCGTCGTGTGACCGAAGCCGCGCATGAGCGCCTGGCCGTCGTCGCCACCGATCGTGAACGCGTGGGTGCGGTTGGCCGGAACGTTCATCCAGTCGGCATGGTTCTGACGGACGACCTCCAGCGCGTCGCGATGGACCTCGGGACGCAGGAACCCGCCGACGTTGTGGAGCACGCCCTGGTACCAGCGGGCCAGCTCGGCCGCCGAGGCGATCCCACCGCCGCCAGGGTGGCCGGCCGCGCGGACCGCAGGGTCGTTGAAGGCGAGCAACGCGTCGTCGGTCACCTCGGAGGCCGGGAGGGAGTCGAGCCCGAACTGGCGGGCCAACTCCTCGAGGTCGGGGGCGTCGCCCACCGAGACGACCGAGGCGATGTCGTCCTGCTCGTCGACCGGGATCGCGAGCCAGCGAGCGCAACCGGCGGGCGCCATGACCCGCTCGGTGACGACGTCCGCGTGGTGTCGCCCCGTCACCGCGGTGATGCAGTCGGCCAAGACCCAGTGGGCGGCCGACGCGTGGTACTCGAACGCCGAACCGGGTTCCCAGGTGGTGCGCCAGCGTTCGTAGCGGGCCAGGCGGGCCTCCCGGTCGCTGAACTCTCCGATCGACACGGGCGCGTGGGGGAAGCCGCCCGCATGGAGCAGCACCTGCGACAACGTGATCACGTCCTTGCCGTTGGTGGCGAACGTGGGCAGCACCGACGCGACCGGGGCAGCGAGATCGAGCAGCCCCTCGGCGGCCAGCTCGAGCACAGTGAGCGAGACCGTGGGCTTCACGGCCGAGTAGGTGTGGAAGCGATGGTCGGTGGTGACGTCACCGAACGCCTCGAAGAGCACGATCTCACCCTCGAAGCCGATGGCCACCTGGCAGCCGGGCACCCGGCCCTCGTCGACCTCGCGGGCGCACCGGTCGATCAGCTTGGTCATGCGGGCGGGGATCACACGGTCGGGGGAAGAGCTGCTCATCGTTCGGCGACCGTAGCGGTCTCGACCGCAGCCTGCCCGCCAGGCCATTCCACGAGGTCGGGCACCAGAGCGCGGCCATCTGTCCGGCGCAGCACCTGGCGCCACACGCCCGACCCGTACGCCATGTCGTCGGCGATGCGGAGACCGACGGAACGGATCGGGTCGGCGACCCGTTCGCCCCGCCACCACTGCCACGCCGCCGGGCCCACCATGGCCGCCAGGACCGCGGGCCGCAGTCGACGGACCGTCAGGGCGCCGAGGGCGAACGGCCACCACACCCGCGATATCGCGCTCGCCAATCCCCGACCCGCCTGGATGTGTCCCCACCCCGCGAGACGGGCGGCCTCGGCGGACCCGTCGGGCACGGCCGAGAGCTTCCCGGCGAGGGCGACACCGGCGCCGGCCGCGATGCCGGTGCCGACGAAGGGGTGACCGACCGCCGTCACCGACCAGGCGGTCATGCTCCAACGCGAGCAACGAGCAGGTGCGACGAGGCGTCCGTGGCGAGCCGAGAGGTCCACGGCCGAACCGCCATAGGCATGCCGCTGGCGCAGCAGACCCAGCCACGAGGCCCGCGGCCGATGGTGGGCCACCACCTCCGGCGCGTAGCGCACCGTGCCGGCCTCGGCGGCCAGCCGCCAGACGAGGTCGACGTCCTCTCCCACTCGCAGCGCCGGGTCGAAGCCGCCGACCCGGTCCACGGCCGAGGCTCGAACTGCGAGGACGGCGGTGGGCACGTAGGCCACCCTCCGACGAGGTGCCACGTTGGCCGGCTCGGCACCCAGGTCCAACGGGGAGTGGATCTCTTCGTACCGTTCGCGCAGGGACGGCCCGGGGGCACTGCGGACACGCGGGGCGACCGCGACCACCGCGGGGTCGTCGAAGTGCGCAGCCAGCGCCGGCCACCATCCGTCGGGCAGCACCACATCGGCGTCGACGAACACCACGAGCTCGGTGTCGACCGCGCCCAGACCCGTCATCCGCGCGGCGCCCGGGCCACCGTTGACCTCGCGGCGGACCACGCGCGCGCCATGGACACGGCCCACCGACTCGATCTCGCTCGGGCGGTCGGAGGCATCGTCGACGACCAGCGTGGGTTGACCGATCGACGGGAGGAGGTGGGCGAGATGATCGGCGTCGTCCTTGGCCGGCACCACCACGGTGACCGGCGGCGGATCCGTCATCGGCACGACGACCGGATGCACCATGCCGGCATCGAGAAGGCGGCGGGCCAGACCCCGGGCCGACTTCACCGCGGCCAGCGGTGTCCCCTCGAGCCAGGCCGTCACCACGGCAGCACCGGCCCCGGACAGCCTGATGATGCGCAGCGGCGAGCCGCCGATCAGGGTGCGACCCGCGTCGGTCCGGCGGAGACCGGCATCGGCCACGAGCCCGATCCCGGCCGGCGGAAGCGCGGCCGTCGCGGGGCCCGAGGTCGTCTCGGAGTGCATGCACGGGACGGTACCCCCTTCGTCGACCTACCATCGGTCGCATGCATGATCTGGTGATTCGCAACGGTCGGGTCATCGACGGATCGGGATCGGCGGCCGTTGCGGCCGACGTGGCCGTCGAGGGCGAGACCATCGTCGACGTCGGTACCGACGTGGGATCCGGGCGCCGAGAGATCGACGCCGACGGCCGCATCGTCACCCCCGGGTTCGTCGACACCCACACGCACTACGACGCCCAGGCCACCTGGGACCCCGAGCTGACGCCGTCCGGGTGGCACGGCGTCACCTCGGTCGTCATGGGCAACTGCGGCGTGGGATTCGCCCCGGTGGCCGCCGACAAGCGCGACTGGCTGATCGAGCTGATGGAGGGCGTCGAGGACATTCCCGGGGCCGCGCTCACCGACGGCATCGAGTGGGGCTGGGAGACGTTCCCCGAGTATCTCGACGACCTCGCCCAACGCTCGTGGGTGCTCGACCTCGGTTCGCAGATCCCCCACGGTGCCCTGCGGGCCTACGTGATGGGTGAGCGGGCGCTCGACGATCCGGACGAGTCCCACATCGCCGCCATGTCGGCCCTCGTGCAGGAAGCGCTCGAGGTCGGCGCCCTGGGGTTCTCCACCTCGCGTACGCCGCTGCACAAGTCGGTCGACGGCGAACTGGTGCCCGGCACCTTCGCTCCCGACCGGGAACTGCTCGCCATCGCCGAGGCGATCCGCACCGTCGGCCACGGCGTGTTCCAGACCGCCTCACACCACGCTGACGTGCCCGACTCGTTCGGCTGGATGCGGGCGGTTGCCGAGGTCACCGGTCAGCCGGTGATCTTCAACCTCAATCAGCCCGACTACGCGCCCGACCTGTGGCGCGAGGATCTGCGTCTCCTCGACGAGGCGCAGGCCGATGGTCTCAACGTCCTCGCCCAGGTCTCCGGTCGCCCGGTCGGCATCCTCGAGTCCTGGTCCGCAACCGTGAACCCGTTCATGCTGTGCCCCACGTGGGGCTTGATCGGCCGGCTCGCAACCGAGGAACGCCTGGCCCATCTGCGCCGCGACGACGTCCGGACCTCGCTCACCACGGAGGCGCCCGCCGTGTGGAGCGACTTCATGACCTCGGTCACCCGCGACTGGGAGAAGCTCTACCCCTTCGCCGGCGAGGCCGACTACGAGCCGGATCCGTCGACCACCTGCGCGGCGAGGTCGACCGACGACAGCCGCACTCCTGCGGAGATCGCCTACGACCATCTGATGACCGAGGACGGGCGCGGGCTGCTCTACTTCCCGCTCTTCAACTACACGAACCACAACCTCGATCACCTGTGGGAACTCCACCAGCATCCCCACACGCGCATGGGGCTCGCCGACGCGGGCGCCCACTGCGGCACCATCGCCGACGGCGGCATGCCCACGTTCATGCTCCAGTTCTGGGCCCGCGACCGGGTGCGCGGCGACCACATGCCGCTCGAGTGGGTGATCCATCGTCAGACGCGCCAGACCGCCGAGCTCTACGGCCTGCTCGACCGCGGCCTCGTCGCCCCGGGCATGCGAGCCGATCTCAATGTCATCGACATGGACGGCCTCGGCGTCGAACTCCCCCATCTCGTCGGCGACCTGCCGACCGGAGCGAACCGTTATGTGCAGCGAGCCACGGGCTACGGGGCGACCGTGTGCCGCGGCGTCGTGACCGTCGTCGACGACGAGTTCACCGGTGAACGTCCGGGGCGCCTACTACGCGGCCCGCAGGCCGATCCTCGCTCGCGACAGGGTTGACGAGGGCGTCGTTCAGCCTTCGCCGATTCCGCCGGAGGCGAGGAGTTCCGTCGAGTGGTTCTCGGCGAACCACGCACTGCCGTCGACGCTGAAGTGCACGCCGTCGCTGCGTATGGGCGACACCCCGTCGGCCTCGCGCAACGGTTCGCCGTCAGGGCAGAGCACGTCGGCAAGATCGTAGAGCACGACCCGGCCCGGGTTGTGCGCCGCAACGCTCGGAAGGATGTCGTCGTTGAGCACCGCGAGTTCCCGTGCGCCTCCCCAGTCGCCGCTGACGCCGAGCGGATTGTTCTCGAGACCACGGTCGAAGCACGGCGCCAGCATCCACACGACGGTGGCGCCGCCTCCGGTGAGCGTGTCGGCGACCTGCCTGTACTCGTCAGTGAGATATGCGTCGAACTGTGGATCGCCGATCGAGAGCGGCTCGGGCCACGCTTCGAGACGTCGATCACCGACGTCCCAGGCACTCGTCAAGACCACGACCATGTCGGGTTCGAAGCTGCGGACCTTCGCATCCAGACCGCCGACGGCATCGACGCATTCGTCGCTGATCGCACGGGGCTCCCCGGTGTCGTACTTGAAACCCTCGTCGGCCAGACCACACCCGTTGGTCGCCGCGTTCCAGACCCACACACCGTTGTCGGCCGCCCACCGCTCCAAACCGAACCCCAGTGAACGAGCCTGCGAGTCGCCGACGATCAGCACTCTCGGCGCATCGGCCCGGTCGGCGCGTTGGTACAGCGCGGCGAGATCGACCAGGGTTTCCGCCGAGGTCTCGACATAGGTGTCGTCGCTGATGTCGGTCGGGTCCGGCATCACGTCGGACAGCACGACGTTGACGTCCGCGCGCTCGCCGAGCGTTGCGAGCGCCCGTCCGAACGGCGCCAGCCCCCGGAGGTAGCCAGTGGCGTAGTCGTGCCCGGAACCGACGGCGACAACCGAGGCGCCGTTCGACGTCAGAAGGTCGAATCCGACGTCGAGTCGATCGGCGATCTCGGCCTGGGCGACTCCCGGCTGGTCGCTCAGCGGCGACGTATCGTCGTCCACCCATCCATCGACGAAGAAGAGCACACTGTCGGGATCGTGTTCGGCGACGAGATCCGGCCAGTCGTCCACCCAGTTCCCGCACGTCGTGCCCGCGCCCACCGGCACTGCGCCACCTTCGCACCCGAACACCGATCGCGCCGCGAGGCGAATCGTGTCCTCGCCGGCGAGGATCTCGTCCAACTCGTCGACCACTGCCGCGCTCTCGGCGCTGTGGATGACCACGATGTCGAGCACGCCGTCGGCGGTCGCCACCGGTGCCCGCAACGAGCGGCCGTCGTCTCGGAGGGTTGCGAGCGGATCGTCACCATCGGTGTTGGCGGTGAGGTACGCGCCGACGACCAGCAATAGCCCGGCCACGGGATAGGCGAGCGCGATGCCGGGCCGACCAAGACCGAGCGACGCGCCACTGCGGATCGGTCCCTCGATGTAGCGGTACGACAGCCACGCGACCAACAGCGTCACCGCGAAGCGAAGGGCGCAGTTCGGCCACGTGTCCAGCCCGGTTCGCTCTTCGGTGAGCGTCAGGAAAATCACGAAGTGGTAGATGTAGATCCCGTAGCTGAAGCGGCCGATGAACACGGCCGGCGGGAACTTGAAGATGCGGACGAGGAAACCGCGATCGGCGACCAGCACCATGATGAGCACACCGGTCAGAACGGCATTGAGCAGGAAACCGCCGCGGTAGGCGAACGACTCGGTGACGCCGACCGTCGTCCACAGCCAGCCGAGGGCCACCACCGCCGGGAATCCGGCGAGGGCCCAGAGGTTCCGTGCCCGCTCGCTCAGCACCGCCCGGCGCTGGTCCATGACCACCGCGATCAGCACACCCACCATGACCTCGGCGATGCGAGTGTCGGTGCCGAAGTAGAGGCGGTCCACGTCGGCGCCCCCGTCGAAGAGCACCACCATCCAGACAGTCGAGGCGAGGATCGTGGCGCTGACGACGGCCACGATCGCCCGATACGACACCTTGGAGCGGAGCAGAAAGCCCAGCAGCAACGGGATGACGAGGTAGAACTGCTCTTCGACCGCCAGCGACCAGTAGTGCTGCACCGGCGACGGCGCCGCGAAGATGTCGGTGTACGACTGCGACGTGGTGATGAAGGTCCAGTTGACGACGTAGAAGACCACGCCGACGAGATCGCCGGGCAACTGTTCGGCTTGACTGCGGGTGGCCAGCGTCGCCCCGTAGACGACCGCGAGAACCGCGCCGAGAATGGCCGCGGGGGCGAGGCGGCGGATCCGACGCGACCAGAACCGGCGGAAATCGATGCGGCCGGACCGTTGGCGGTCGTCGAGGAGGATCGCCGTGATCAGGAATCCGGAGAGGACGAAGAACAGTGAGAGCGAGAGATAGAACCCCTCATAGGGACCGAGACGAGCGTGGTAGAACAGCACGCAGAAAATGGTGAATCCGCGCAGCCCGTCGAACCCGACCAGATAGCCACCGAACGCGCGTACCTGCCGCCCCGCCGGTGCGGCGGGCGCGGGGTCACTCGAAGCCGTAGGGCTGCCCACCTGCATCCCACCCACACTACTCGTCACTCTGCGTATACGAAAAGCCACCGAGCGGGGGTCGCTCAGAGCACGGCAGCGAGGGCCGCGGGGATGTCGAACGCACCACTGACAGTGGCGAAGCGGGCCCCGGCCCGCCGAGCGAACTCTGTCGCGTCGTCACGGTCGTCCGCGGGGGCGATCACACAGAGCTCGTCGAGGCGACGGGCCATCGAATCGGGGTCGACGCCGGCCGTGGACCGGCAGTCCGACAGCAGGATCGTCACTCGACGTCTGGCTCGGGAGCGTTCGAGCTGACGGGCCGCGCCCTGAAGTGCGCCGGCGAGATCGGTCGTGCCCTTCCCCCGCAACCGCAGCAGATCGTTGACGACGGCCGCCGGTGCACGGTTGTCGTCCTGCGACTTCAGGGCGAGCTGACGATCCGAGAAGGCCAGCACCGACCAGTCGGCCGGCGCTCGCCACGAGCACGCCGCCGCAGCAACTGCGGCGATGGCGAGACGGTCGCCGCTCATCGAGCCGCTGCGATCGACGAGCAACGTGATCGCCATCGTCGGCTTGGTCCAGTGGCGGACCCGCAGCTCGTCGGCCGCGATGGCGGAGTGCCCGGCCCGAGCCTGCACGAGCGCCTCGATGCTGGCATCGAGGTCGAGGTCGCCGTCGGCCCGGTCGGCGGGGGCCGAGACGATGCGGCCGATGCCCCGGCTGTCGGTCGGGCCCACGCGAGCGACATCGAGCATCAGGCGCCCGGCGAGTCGGGCGGCGAGCGAGGCGAGCACCGGGTCGGTCGCTGCGGTCATCTCGGCCAGCAGGGCGAGCGCGTGCTCGGCGTCGTCCTCCACGAGGTCAGCGAGCGCCTGCTCGTCGATCTCGCCCACTTCGGGCGAGATGTCGTCGAACGCGGGGTCGCGGCGCAACTGTTCGCGCGGTGTGGTTCGTTGGTTCTCGTCGGCCAGCGCCTCCTGGGCGTCGTCGCCCTCGAGCGTGAGCGGCGCCCCCGGGTCGCCCCCTACGGGGCGGTCACTTTTCCCTGGTCGCCGTCGGGGACGGGATCGGGATTCTCGGCGGCGAGGACCTGCGACCACAGATCGCGGATCACGTCCTCGGGCTGGGTCTCGCCGCCTTCGTGCAAACGGATGCGGCCGGACAACGCGACGAGCGCCGCGTCGAGGCCGACCTCGGGGTCGGTCACGTCGGTGCCCCGGATACGAGCCAGACGGGTGGCGACTTCGACGAGATCGATCGCCCCGCGTACCGACGATCCGACTCGGACGTCCTCGTGGTTACGGGTACCGCGGGTGGCCAGCACGGCGCGCACGAGGATCAGGTCGCCCGACTCGCAGGCCCGTCGGGCAACGATGTCGGCCTCGTCGCTGCGGGACTGGTAACCCATCGAGATCCGACACATGCGGTCGTAGACCGCACCCGAGACACGGGCGGTGCCGACATTGTCGAACGGGTTCATCGCGGCGACGAGTCGGAAACCCGGCGCGGCCTCGATGCGCCCGATACGCGGCAGATGGAGCTCACCCTCGGACATCACCGAGATCAGGAGATTGACGGTCTCCTCGGGCACCCGGTTGAGTTCCTCGACATAGAGCAACGATCCCGCCCGCAGCGCCTCGACCAGCGGGCCGTCGACGAAGACGTCGGGCACGTATCCCTCTTCGAGCACGCGGGCCGGATCGAACTGACCGGCCAGGCGGGCCGGGGTGAGTTCGGCGTTGCCCTCCACGAAGACGAATCCGGTGCCCGCGGTGCCGGCCACTTCGCGCAGCATCGTGGACTTGCCGGTGCCGGGCGGTCCCTCGAGCAGCACATGGCGATCGGCCGCCAGCGCGGCGACGAGCAGCTCGAGCTCGCGACGACGCCCGACGAGGGCTGCGTCGAGGGCGTCGAGAATCGCGGCGTCGTCGAGCGCGGTCACCGTCTCCGTCATTCGTCGAGCGGCTCAGTCGAACGTGATGACGCCGCGGATGTTCTTGTCCGCCAGCATGTCGGCGTAGCCCTCGTTGACCTGGTCGAGCGTGTAGGTGGTGGTGATCATCTCGTCGAGCTTGAGCTGACCGGCCTGATACATCGAGAGCAGGTGCGGGATCTCCTTGCGGGGAGCGGTGGAACCGAACAGGCAGCCCTTGATCTCCTTGTTCATCATGGCGAACTCGAAGAGGTTGAGCGACACGTCCATCGACATGGCGTTGGCCACCGCGGTGACCACGATGGTGCCGCCCTTGCGGGTGAGGAACTGGGCCGGGGCGATCATGTCGCCGGTGAGCAGACCCGGGGTGAGGATGACGCTGTCGGCCATCACGCCCTCGGTGATGCCGCCGACGAGCGCCATCGCCTCCTCCATCGACGCGGCCGCGTGGGTGGCGCCGAACTCCTGGGCGCTCTCGCGCTTGAACTCCGAGGGATCCACGGCGACGACGTTCTTGGCGCCGGCCACCTTGGCGCCCTGGATCGCCGCGGTGCCGAGACCACCGCAACCGACGATGACCACGGTGTCGCCCGCGGTGACGTCGGCCCGGTTGACGGCCGAGCCGTAGCCGGTGGTGACGCCGCAGCTCACGAGGGCAGCCGGACCGGCCGGGATGTCCTTCGGGATCTTGATGGCCGAGTCGACGCTGAGGACCATGTGCTCGGCGAAGGTGCCGAGCTTCAGCAGCGGGGTGAGGTCTTCCCCGGCGGCGGTGTGGTGGCGGAAACCACCGGCCATCATGCCGGGCTCCATCAGGTGCGCACCGAGGTCACACAGGTTCTGCTGACCGGATGCGCACCAGCGGCACTTGCCACACGACGGGATGAACGAGCACGAGATGTGATCGCCGATCTCGAACTCGGTGACGCCGGGACCGAGGGCGATGACCTCGCCGGCGCCCTCGTGGCCACCGACCAGCGGCAGGGTGACCGGCATGGAGCCGTCGTGGGCGTGCTCGTCGGAGTGGCACATGCCCGCGGCGAGCGTCTTGACGAGGATCTCCCCTTCACGAGGATCGTCGAGCTCGATCTCTTCGACGCTCCAGTCGGAGCCGACTTCGCGGAGAATTGCTGCTCTGGTCTTCATGACGATTCCTTCGAAGGACGTGGTTCTGAACGAGTTCTGGCGAACGTCGAGAACGTACCAGCGACGCCCGTGCTTCGGACAGTTCGAGGCCCTCAGCCGGCGACGCGAACCGATCCGACCTCGGTGCCGACCCAGTTGCGCAGGACACGTGGCACCGGCGCGGGGACGAGGCCGAGCTCCGCCAGCGCCCACTCGATGGCCAGGTCCGCCGCCCGGGTGGCACCGTCTCGAGCCTTGAGCGCGATGGCGGCACCCGAAGCGAGATCGATGCCGCAGAACACACCTTCGGCCCCGGTCTTCACCGCGAACGCACCCCGACCGGCCTCCATGAGTCGCGTGCACGCACGGTCGGTGCCGGCGACCATGAAGGGTTGCGCCGTCATGGCGGCGAAGATCCTGCGACCCTCATCGGTCCGACCCAGCACGGCCCACCCGGCAGCGAGTCGGTCGAGTGGCATCGCCCACACGGGGATGCCGCATCCGTCGATGCCCGGCGTGGTCCCGGCGAGGTCGACGCCGCAGCACTCCTCGATCGCCGGGGTGAGATGGTCGGCCTGGAGGGCATGGCCGGGAGCGAGGTAGCCGCGGTGGTCGAGATCGAGTTGACGGCACACCGAGAGGAACCCGGCGTGCTTGCCTGAGCAGTTGTTGTGCAGTGGCGTGGGGGCGGTGGCCGCCGCTGCCAGCGCATCGGCGCTCGCACGGTGCACCGGCACGTGAGCTCCGCACTCGAGATCGTCGGGGCCGAGGCCGAGGTCCGCGAGCCAGTCACCCACGACCTCGACGTGGCGGGGCTCGCCGCCGTGACTGCCGCAAGCAACCGCCAGTCGTTCGTCGCTGATGGCGAACCGGTCGGCCGCGCCGCTGCGCACGAACGGCAGCGCCTGCACCGGCTTGAGCGCAGAACGAGCGAAGACGTCACGCTTCCCGACGCCACGCGACCACAGAATGCGCCCCTCGGGATCGACCGCGACGACATCGACTTCGTGGCAGCTCTCGATGTCGCCACCTCTGAGGACGTTGACGATCACTGGCATGGACACGCGGCGAGAGTAGCCGCCGGAGCCCGGATGAACGGCGTGCACTTTCCCGTCGAGAGCAGTCTGTGGTTTGCTGAACCCACGGTCCGGAGCCCTTGTGTGCAGCAGGACGGTGATGAGCGAGGAGGACAGGGATGACTCACCACGTGCTCGAGCAGGTTGAGACGCTTCGTGACGCAGGCCGGTGGCCCGATGCAGTCGATCTGCTCCGGGGCCAACTGGTCGTTTCAGAGGATCTCGCATTGGAGTCGGCGTTCGTGCAGGGGCAACACTCTGCGTTCGCCACGCTCGCCGATGAGGACGGTCCGCCGGAATGGCCGCCGACTGTCCCCGATTTCTTCACCGATCACGATGCGATTCCCGAGATTCTTGGTTCCGAGCTGACTGCGGAACACCTGGCCTCGGCGCTGCAACACCACGGGTCACTGATCGTCCGTGAGTTCATCGCTCCGGATCACCACGAGTTCCTGCGGACGATGATCGATCGCGCCTTCGACGCGATGGCGGCCTGGGAAGTCGACCCAGAGGCGGATCTCTCGCCCTGGTTCGTCGAGTTCCAGCCGGACGAGGGGTACTCACTCGGAGCGTGGGAACGTCTCTTCGTCACGTACGGCGGTGGAGTCCACGCCGTCGATTCCCCGAGAGCATGGTTCCACGTGGTCGAGACCTTGCGAGCAACCGGCATCGGTGATGTCATCGCGGGCTACCTCGGCGAACGGCCCGCGCTCTCGGCGAAGAAGACAACGCTGCGTCGTGCCGGACCGGACTGCCGCAACGGGTGGCACCAGGACGGCGCCTTTCTCGGCAAGTCGACGCGGTCGGTGAATGTGTGGACGTCACTCACCGACTCGGGGGTCGACGCCCCTGGCCTCGATGTCGTGCACCGAAGCTTCGAAGAGATTCTGGAAACGGGAACTGAAGGCGCACAGTTCACCTGGTCGGTGAGCGAACAGTTGGCGCGGGAGAAGGGCGGCGATGTGCTCGAGCGGCCGGTGTTCAACGCCGGCGACGCGATGCTGTTCGACGAGAAGACGCTGCACCAGACGGGCCGCGATCCCGAAACCATGACGAAAACCCGCTACGCGCTGGAGACATGGTTCTTCGCGCCGTCGACCTACCCGCACGAGCAGATCCCGGTGTGCTTCTAGATCTCCCGCCCGGTGGCTGACCGGCCGTCGGCAGCACACGGCCGGGCGCCATCGAGAACTCTGCCGAGCGGCTACCGGCCGCACGTGCCGAGGCCCGACGGCTCCGAACGATAATCCTCGGGCCTCGTCCGGGATGAGGACTACGGTCGCTCCGTGGCAGACCTCGCGCACGACACCTCGGTGGTCACGACCGACCGGGCTGAGTCGTTCACCCACTTCACCGCCGACATCTCCGCCGAATGGGCGATATGGGGACCGATGGGCGGCTACATCGCGTCGATCGCGCTCCGCGCCGCCGGCGAGCACTGCGGTCGCGCTCGTCCCGCGTCGATCAACGCGAATTTCCTGGCCGCCGCTGCGTTCGCGCCGGTGACCGTGCAGGCGACCACGCTGCGGACCACGCGGGTCGCCACCTGCGTGCGGGTCACGGTCGTCCAGGACGAACGGCCCGTGATCGAAGCCACCGTCTGGGGCACCGACACCACCGACGGGCTCGAACACCACACGACCCGGCGGGCGCCCGACGTCCCCCATCATTCCACCCTGCCCAGCTTCCACGAACGCCTCGCCGCGCAGGACGAAGCGGTGATGTACGAGTTCTGGAATCGGCTCGACTTCCGCCCGACCGAGTGGACCGACGACTGGATGAACCGGGCGCCGACCGAGCCGGCACAGAGCTCGTGGTACCGGTTCGTCGATGGTCCCCGTTTCGACGAACCGTGGCTGGACGACACCCGGCTGCTGATCCTGACCGACCTCGATGCATGGGGGGCCGCAACCAACGCCCACACCGGCGAGCTCGCCTGGTTCGCCCCGACCATCGAACTCACCTGCCGCTTCCTGCAACCCGCCCACGAGTACGAGTGGCTGCTGAGCTGGGGCGACGCGCCGGTGGGGCGGGCCGGGTTGATCGGCGTGGAATCCGAGGTCTGGTCCGAGGACCACCGCCTGCTCGCCATCGGCGGCAGCACCCTTCTCTGCCGACCGGCGCCGACCGAGAGCTGAGCCCGCCGACACGGTCTGAGGTCCGGGCGGCCGGCGAGGTCAGTCGAAGACGAGCACGCCGCGGATGTTCTTGTCGTCGCGCATGTCCTGGTAGCCCTCGTTGATCTGGTCGAGGGAGTAGGTCTGGGTGACGAGCTCGTCGAGCTTCAGCTGACCGGCCTGGTACATGCCCAGCAGGTGCGGCACGGCGCGGCGGGGGCTGTCCGATCCGAAGATGGTGCCCTTGATCTGCTTGTTCATCATGGCGAACTCGAAGAGGTTGAGTGACACGTCCATCTGCATCATCGGGGCGAGCCCGGTGACCACGATCGTGCCGCCCTTGCGGGTGAGGAACTGGGCCGGCGCGAGCATGTCGCCGTGGATGACGCCCGCGGAGAGGATCACGCTGTCGGCCATCACGCCCTCGGTGAGACCGCCGACGAGTTCCATCGCTTCTTCCATCGACGATGCCGTGTGGGTGGCGCCGAACTCGGCGGCCTTCTCCCGCTTGAACTCCGACGGATCGACGGCGACGACGTTCTTGGCCCCGGCGACCTTCGCCCCCTGGAGTGCGTTGGCCCCGATGCCGCCACAACCGACCACCACCACGGTGTCGCCCGCCGTCACCTCGGCCCGGTTGACGGCGCTGCCGTAGCCCGTGGCGACGCCGCAGCTCACGAGCGCGACGGGGATGAGCGGCAGGTCCTTGTCGACCTTGATGAGTGAGTCCTGGTGCAGGAGCATGTGTTCGGCGAACGTACCGAGCTTCGCCATCGTGTTGACGTCTTCGCCGTCGGGGCCGTGGTGACCGCACCGGCCGTCGCTGATCATCCCCGGGCCGAGCGTGCCGGCGCCGAGGTTGCAGAGGTTCTGCTGACCGGATGCGCACCAGCGGCACTTGCCGCAGGCGGGCACGAAGGAGACGGCGACATGGTCGCCCACCTCGAAGTCGGTGACGCCCTCACCGAGTTCGATGACGACCCCGGATCCTTCGTGGCCACCGATGACCGGGAACATCGAACCCTCGGGGCTGCCGAGGTCGCCGGTGACGAGGTGCTCGTCGCTGTGACAGAGACCGGCCGCGTGGGTCTTGACGAGCACTTCGCCCTTGCCCGGCGCGTCGAGCTCGACGTCCTGGACCTTCCATTCCTGGTTGGCCCCGTAGAGCACTGCAGCACGCGTCATCATCTCGGTTCGTTCCTCCGTCCGGTGAATGAGCGAACCGTAGTCCCGGCCCCACCGCCGAGTCAGATGCACCGACCCGGAGAGGACCACCTCAGATGGTGCTGGTCATCCCGCCGTCGACGGGCAGGACGACGCCGGTGACGGCGGCTGCCGATTCCGAGCACAGGTAGGCGACCGCTCCGGCGATCTCCTCGGCCTCGACCAACCGACCGATGGGCCGCTGGTGGGTCGCGAACTCGTCGATGTCGGTGTCGTAGGCGGTGGCGGAGGCCTCGAGGATGGCCGTGCGGGTCGACCCGGGGGCGATGGCGTTCGAGGTCACGCCCGTTCCCGCGAGGTCGACGGCGAGCGCGCGGACGAGCCCGACCACACCGTGCTTCGCCGCGACATAGGGCGCCATGTTCTGGAGACCGACGATGGCGGCGGTCGACGCGACGCCGACGAAGCGGCCGCGCCACGGCTCGGGGCTCTCGAGGATCGCGGGGATGGCCGCGCGGGCGGTGTGGAACACGCCACGCAGGTCGATGTCGACCACTGCATCCCACTCCTCGTCGGACACCTCCCACATGCGCTTGCCGGCCGCGAACACACCGGCGATCGCGATCGCGGCGTCGAGGCGGCCGTAGAGATCGACGGCCGCCTCGACCGCAGTGCGCACCGCGGCCTGGTCCCGCACGTCGGCGACCATCGCGTGAACGTGCTCGCCACCCTCGGCGGCGACCGCCTCGAGCTGGTCACGGGTGCCCAGTCCGTACGGAATCGCGGGTTCGTCGGCACAGATGTCGGTGGCGACCACGGACCAGCCATCGGCGACGAGGCGGGCGACGGTGGCCGCCCCCATCCCGCGGGCAGCTCCGGTGACGAGGGCGACAGGTCGGGTCATCCGCCCAGCGTCGCAGGTACCGGCCGTGGTGGCTACCTCACATCGATCCGGGCCGCCGCGTCGTCGACCAGTGACGCCAGCAGCGCGCCGCCCTCTTCGGCCGACGCCCCGGCGGGGTCACCCAGAACACCGCTGGGCGACACGCCGCGCACGCCCGACTCGATCATCTCCGGCAGCAGTTCGGTGAGCGGTTCGGTGTTGCCGGCTACCGCTGACGGGAGGTCCACCAGCTCGGGGGCCAGGTGCAGCATGAGTGACGTCTCGGTGCGGCCCGCGTGGGCATCGGCGCCGGCGACCCGGACGGACCAGACCTCGAGCGCCCGTCCCTCCTCCGTGCAGGTGGCCGACGCAGCCCGTAGCGCATACGCGTTGCCGCCGTGGGCGTTGATCACCACGATGCGGGCGAACTCGGGCCCCGCCGTACGCACGAGCTCGACGAGCAGGTCGGCCAGCACTTGCGTGCCGATCGACAAGGTACCGGCGAACCCCTCATGTTCTCCCGACGCACCGATGGCGATGGGCGGCCCGACCGCGACATCGTCGAGTCGACCGGCCACGCCGTCGGCCACCGCCACCGCGATGCGGGTGTCGGTGTCGAGGGGGAGGTGTGGTCCGTGCTGCTCGGTCGCCCCGAGTGGGACGAGCAGGGTGAGCTTGCGGCCCGACAGCTGCGGCGATGTGTGGATTCCGAGGTGCATCGTCCTCGACGGTACTGTCCCGCCATGGCTGCCTTCGAGATCCGCCGGCACACCGATGTGACCTGGGCGCCGCGGTCGACGCAGCACTTTGCCGGCGCCGGCCACTTCCCGGCGCGTCGCGAGATGGCCCGAATGGCGGTCGGCGATCCGGTCTGAGACAGTCGCGGCATGCATGTCGACCTGACACCCGACCAGAAGGACCTCCAGGCCGAGCTCCGCGACTACTTCACGACGTTGATGACCGACGAGGTGAAGGCGTCGATTCGCAACGACGAGCTCAGTGCCAACGAGCCCTACCGGGATCTCATCCGCAAGATCGGCGCCGACGGCTGGCTCGGGGTGGCGTGGCCCGAGGAGTACGGGGGCAAGGGCTACTCACCCGTGGAGAACTACATCTTCTTCAACGAAGCCCAGAAGGCGGGCTGCCCCATCCCGTTCCTCACGACCAACACGGTCGGTCCCACGCTGCGCAACTTCGGCACCGAAGAGCAGAAGAACGACTTCCTGCCCAAGATCCTCACCGGCGACATGTTCTTCTCCATCGGCTACTCCGAGCCGGGCGCCGGGTCCGACCTCGCCTCGCTGCAGACGAAGGCGGTGAAGGACGGTGACGAGTGGGTCATCAACGGCCAGAAGCTCTACACCTCGCTCGCGTGGGACGCCGACTACATCTGGCTCGCAGCCCGCACCGATCCCGACGCACCCGCCCACAAGGGCATCACCATCTTCCTCGTGCCCACGAGTGATCCCGGCTTCTCGATCACGCCGTTCATCACGATGGGCACGACCAACACCACGGCCACGTTCTACGACGACGTACGGGTGCCCGAGTCGGCCGTCGTCGGCGAGGTCCACGGCGGCTGGAACCTCATCACCAGCCAGCTCAACCAGGAGCGGGTGTCGCTGTGCGCGGCCGGTGGCATCACCAACACCGTGAACCAGATCATCGACTGGGCCCGCGAGACCGAGCATCCCGACGGCGGTCGTGTGATCGACCAGGAGTGGGTGCAGGTGAAGTTGGCCGAGATGCGGGCGCGAGTCCGTTTCCTCGACCTGCTCAACTGGAAGGTCGCCTACAACCAGACCACCGGGGTGCTCAACCCGGCAGTGGCCAGCTCGGTGAAGGTGTGGGGCTCCGAGTCGATGCACACGATCTACAAGGAGGCGACCGAGTTGTTCGGCGCCCTCGGCGCCCTCCGGCCGGGCTCGCCCGGTGCCATCCTGGCCGGACGGATCGAGGAGCTGTACCGCGGCGTGTGGGTCCTCACCTTCGGCGGCGGAACCAACGAATTGCAACGAGACATCATCGGGTGGGCCGGCATGGCCCTGCCCCGCGAGAAGCGCAGGAAGTAACGATGGACTTCAACCTCAACGAGACCGAGCAGGCCGTCAGCGACCTGGCGATGCAGATCCTCGGCGACAAGATCGACCACGAGCGGCTCAAGCAGATCGAGGCCGGGGACCGGTGGTTCGCCGCCGACGAATGGGCGTTGATGGCCGATGCCGGCCTCATCGGCATCGCCCTCCCGGAGGCGCACGGGGGCGGAGGGCTCGGCATCATCGAGGCCGGGCTGGTCTGCGAGGCTGTCGGACGCCACGTGGCGCCGGTGCCTGCGCTGCCGACGATGCTCGCCGCGCTGACCATCGCCGAGTTCGCCGACGACGCGATTTCCGCGGAGCTCCTCCCCGGCGTGTCTGACGGCTCACGGATCCTCACGGTCGCGACCGCCGAGTACCTGCGCGACGACCTGACGCGTCCCGGCGTCACCGCGTCCGCCGACGGCTCGCTGACGGGCGTGAAGTCCGTCGTCGAGTTCGCCGACTCGGCAACCCACGCCGTCGTCAATGCGATCGGTCCCGACGGCGTGGGCCTCCACCTGGTCGAGCTCGACGGCGTCGCCTCGCAGGCCGGAACGACGAGTCGGCGGGAACCCGTCCACGAGCTCACCTTCGCGTCGACCCCGGCCACACTGTTGGCGTCGGGCGACGACGCGGTCCGCTGGTTCGAGGCCCGCTGTCTCGCCCTGGTGTGCGCCACCCAGCTCGGCGTGGTCGAGGGTCAACTCCGCCTGACGGCGCAGTACACCAGCGAACGCGAGCAGTTCGGTCGCCCGATCGCCACGTTCCAGGCGGTCACCCAGCGGCTCGCCGACTGCTTCATCCAGGTCGAGGGCCTGCGCCTGATGACACAGTCCGCCTTGTGGCGGATCGCGAACGACATCGACCCGTGGGAGGACCTGCGCATCGCGAAGTGGTTCGGTTCCGAGGGCGCCCATTTCGTCGCCCACGGTGCCCAGCACATGCACGGCGGTATCGGTGTCGACGTCGACTATCCGTTGCATCGCTACACCCTGTGGAACAAGCACCTCGAGGTCACCCTCGGCGCCGCCAGCCAACAGCTCCGCACCCTCGGAAAGTCCCTCGCCTCCTGACCCCCACCTTCCCGAAATTGATGCGAGTTCACCACCCCAACGGTGGTCAACTCCATCAAGAACGGGGCGGTTGACGCGATCGCGCCCGGGTACGCCAGACTGAGCGCCACTTCCTCCTTCTCTCACGGAGGAAGTCCATGTTCCCACCCGAATCCCTCGCCCAGCTGATGCGCGACCAGCACGGTGTCGTCTCGCGGTCACAGGCCCGACGTCTCGGCCTGACCGACCGCCAGATCGACCGACGCATCAGTGGCGGCGAGTGGATCGCTACCCACCGCGGCGTCTACCGCCATCACATCGCGCCGGCTGGCTGGCACGCTCGAGTCCTCGCGGCGTGCCTCGCGTTCGATGCGTTGGCCAGCCATCGGGCGGCAGCCCGTCTCCATGCCGTCGATGGCGTCACGACCCCGATTGTCGAAGTGAGCGTGGGTCACGGACGCTTTCGGGACCCGGAGGGTGTGCACCTTCACCAATCGACCCAGATGCGCCTGGCCGAACCAACGACGATCGACGCGATCCCCGTCACCGGTCTGGCCCGGACCGTTCTCGACTTCGCCGCCGTATCCAGCTTGATCCGCACCAACGGTGTCATCGATTCGCTGATCAGGAGCAAACGTCTCGGCCTCGACGATCTCGTCCACGTGCTCGCCCGCCACTCCCGGAAGGGACGCGACGGGTGCGGGCGACTGCGCGCCGTGCTCGACGAACGAGTCGGTGAGATCGGTGTGCCACGCAGCGATTGGAGTCGACACGTCGCTCGTCTGCTGGTCGACCACGGCCTTCCCAAACCCGAGTTCGAGTACCCGGTCACGACGCGCGGTGGTGTCGTACTGGCCGAAGTCGATCTCGCCTACCCGGCCGAGGGAGTCGCGATCGAGTTGGAGAGCGTGCGCTGGCACCTCAACCGAGAGTCGTTCGAGCGGGACCCGGCGCGGCGCAACCAGGTGGTGAACGCCGGCTGGACACCGCTCGCCTTCACCTACCAGCAGTACTACGAACGGCCGATTGTGCTCGTCGCGACCGTCCGCGATGCGCTTCGCCGAGCTCACCCGGCGGTTCTTGATGGAGTTGACCACCGCTGAGGTGGTGAACTCGCATCAATTTGCCGGGGTGTGGGGAGTCAGGTGGGGGGTGGGGAGAAGTTGTCGGGGACGATGAGGTCGTCGGGGGTGAGGTCGGCGATCGAGTCGACGCCGATACCGCGCAGGGTTGCGTCGATACCGCCACGCAGGATGTCGAGGACGTTCTCGACCCCGGCCTGGCCGTTGGCCGCCAAGCCCCAGAGGTAGGCGCGCCCGATGAGCACCGCGTCGGCGCCGAGGGCACAGGCCTTGACGACATCGGAGCCGCGTCGGACACCACCGTCGAGGACGACCTCGATCTGATCACCGACGGCGGCGACGATCTCGGGCAGCATGCGGATCGATGCCGGGGCGCCGTCGACGTTGTTGCCGCCGTGGTTGGACACCGACACGCAGGTGGCGCCGGCATCGACCGCCCGGCGGGCCTCGTCGGCCCGCACGACGCCCTTCACCATGAACGGCCCGTCCCACTGCGAACGCAGCCAGGCGACGTCGTCCCAGGTGGGCGGCGGCGTCCCCATCCAGGTGCCGTAGGCCTCGAAGAAAACCGGGGGCTCGTCGTCGCCGGTGACGAAGTTGGGGACGGTGAGCAACGGGATCTGACGTGACTTGGCCCATTCCCACGCATAGCGAGGCTTCTTGATCACATCGGGCACGTGGGGCAGCAGTTCCTTGACGGTGAACGCCTGCGGGATCGCCGGGCTGCCCCAGTCGCGACCATGGGAGAACGACCAGTCGAGGGTGAGGATGAGGCCGACCGCGCCGGCAGCCTTGGCGCGCTCCATGCGGGCGATCATCGAGTCTCGATCACCGGCCCAGTAGAGCTGGAAGAACAGCTGCGGGTTGGCGGCGGCCACTTCTTCGACCGGCTTCGAGCCGAACGAGCTCAGGCCCATGGGGACACCACGGTTGGCGGAGGCGCGAGCGACCGCCACCTCGCCGTCGGGGTGAACGGCCTGCACGCCGGTGGGCGAGATGATCACCGGCATCGACGCCGGCTGGCCCATGACGTTGACATCGATCGTGCGCTCAGCCGCCTGGCCGGCGGTGACCGGGCGGAAACCCAACTCGTTGAAGGCCGTCACGTTGTCGTTCATCGAGATGCCGGCTTCGGAACCGGCGATCAGTGCGCCGTAGACCGACTTCGGGATTCGTTTCTTCGCACGCTGCTGAGCGATTGCGACCGTTTCAAACCAAGGATTACCCACGCTCGTGCCCTCTCGTCCGACTGTCGACGGTACCGCCGAGCGGCGGCAACGCGTGTGCCCGCCGGACGCGAAAAACCGCGCCCCGCAGGGCGCGGTTCATCGACACGAAGAGACTCAGGCCTCGTCGCCGCTCAGGCCGTCGATGACGTCCTTCGCCTTGTCGGCGGCCTGGTCGACCTTGCCATCGTGCTCATCGGGGAGCTTGTCCTTGGCGACGTCGGCGGCCTTGTCGATGGCGCCTTCCACCTTGCCGGCGTTGCCGCCCACAAGGCCCTTGATCTTGTCGAGAATGCCCATGGGGCCTCCTGGTCTTCGATTTGACCTCGTGGTCAAAACTACGATTCGACACTACCCGCTATTGTCCGATTCACCGAAGAAGGGAGTGCCGATGCCCGGCCCGCTCGAGGGAATCAAGGTCATCGACATGACCCAAGTGATCGCTGGTCCGCTGGCCTGCATGTTGCTCAGCGACCTGGGGGCCGAGGTGATCAAGGTCGAGCCTCCGGCGTTCGGCGATCTCACCCGGCTCGCCCAGTTCTCGAAGGGCGGACTCAACAGTTCGGTGGTCAGCAACAACCGGGGAAAGCGCTCGATACAGATCGACATCGCGCAACCAGACGGTCGCGACCTCGTGCTCGAGATGATCAAGGACGCCGATGTCGTGGTGCAGAACATGCGCCCCGGCGTGATGGAACGCCTGGGCGTCGGATGGGACGGCAGCTCGGCCGTCAATCCCGACATCATCTACTGCTCGATGTCGGGCTACGGCGCCACCGGCCCGTATGCCGACCGGGCCGTCTACGACCCGATCATCCAGGCAATGGCCGGCTATGTCGCCCTGCAGGTCAACCCGCAGGTCCCGATTCCCGATCTCGTACGCAACGGCGTGGTCGACAAGGCCGCCGCGTGGATGGCCGCGCTCGCCATCACCAGCGCGCTCTTCGCCCGCGCTGAAGGCAAGGGCGGCCAGCACATCGAGCTCTCGATGCTCGACATCGCCGTGCAGTTCCTCTGGCCCGACGGCGGCATGGCCGACACCATGCTCGATCCCGACATCCCGCCCAGCTTCCGTCTCAGCCAGATCTACACACTCAGCGAATGTGCCGACGGCCACCTCGTCTACTTCGTCATCTCCGACGAGCAGTTCCGCGGCCTCTTCACCGCACTCGGTCACCCGGAGTGGATGGACACCTACGGCGACGCGCAGTATCGCCAGGAGCATCGAGAGGAACTCGGGGCACTGCTCGGCAACGCGTTCCTCGAATGGAAGCTCGCCGACCTCCTGCCGCGCATGCACGAGAACTCGGTGCCGTGCGGTCACGTGAATCAGATGGAGGATCTGCCCACCGATCCGCAGATCGTGCACAGCGGTACGTTCGTCGAGTGGGAGCACGAGACGGCCGGCCGTATCCGCAGCCCTCGCATGTCCGCCACCTTCAGCGCAACGCCGCCGCCGTTCAAGGCATCGGCCCCGGTTCTCAACGAACACGTCGACGAGGTTCTCGCCGAGATCGGCATCACCGCGGAACAGCGACGAGCCCTGCTGGACGCCGGAGTGATCAAGGCGCCGGAGTCCTCGGCACCCGGCGCCCCGGCGTTGGACGAGTAGACGTAGGGCGAATCGCTCCGGCTCCTCCAGCCACGGAACTCCGGCATCGCGACGTGTCGGGGGCCAGGTCGAGAAAGGCACTCCAGAGATCGACCTCCGGGTCGGGCGCCCCGAACGGCGGTGCGTCCCGAACGGCTGTGCGCCCGCGCAAGCGGTAGACTGGAAACATGTCCTATGGCGAACTCGACCTCCGACCGGTAGCCGTTCTCGACGACGAGGCCCGCGGCGATTTCGTGGTGCGGGTGTACCAACACCTGATGGCCGCGATCCTCGTGTTCGCCGGCATCGAGGCGATTTTCCTCAATACGCCGATCGCCGAGAGCATCTACGATTTCGTGAGCAGCGGCGGCGGCATGACCTGGCTGCTCATCCTGGGTCTCTTCATGGTCGGCCAGTGGATCGCGGCCAACGCGGCAGCGGACCTCCTCAACCCCCAGAAGCAGTACGCGGGCCTGTTCGGTTCGGCCCTCGTCTACGCGGTGCTGTTCGCGCCGATGCTCCACTACGTCTTTCGCACACAGGACGGCGGCACCACGGTGGCCGCCGCCGCCCTGATCACCGGTGTCGCCTTCGCCGGCCTCACCGTGGTCGGCTTCGTCACCCGCAAGGACCTCTCGTTCCTGCGGCCCATGGTGATGTACGGATTCGTCGTGGCCGGGGTGTTGATCCTCGGTGCGATCCTCTTCGGCTTCAACCTCGGCGTCTGGTTCTCGGTCGCCATGATCGCCCTTTCGGGCGTGGCGATCCTCTACCAGACCCAGACCATCATCCGGAAGTACCCGTCGCAGGCCCACGTTGCCGCGGCGCTCGGGCTCTTCTCGTCAGTGATGACGATGTTCTGGTACGTGCTGAGCCTCCTCAGCCGCCGCTAGGCAACGCTTCAGCAACGCCTCGCGTTGCTCAGGCGACAAGGGCGAGTTCGACGGCTTCTTCCACCCGGGTGACCAGGTGGATGGTCACGTCATCGCGCACGGCCTGCGGGATGTCGTCGACATCGCCCTCGTTGGCGATGGGCAGGATCACGTGGGTGACCCCCGCTCTATGCGCGGCGAGCACCTTCTCCTTCACGCCGCCGATGGGCAGGACCCGGCCCTGGAGGGTGACCTCGCCGGTCATGGCCACGTCGCCACGCACCCGTCGTCCGCTCAGCAGACTCACCAGCGCCACCGTCATGGTGACGCCGGCCGACGGTCCGTCCTTGGGAACCGCACCGGCCGGAAAGTGGACGTGGACACGCCGGTCGTCGGGCAGCTCGATGCCCAGCCGCTCGCCGTTGGCCCGCAGGAAACTCAGCGCGATCTGCGCCGACTCCTGCATCACGTCGCCGAGCTGGCCCGTGAGGGTGAGGCCGCCGTCGCCGGGCATCACCGCCGTCTCGACGAAGAGTACGTCGCCGCCGGCGCCGGTGACGGCGAGCCCGGTGGCCACGCCCGGGTCGACCGTGCGATCGACCGGGTCCTCGCGCAATGCGGGCCGGCCGAGCGCGTCGATCAGCTCCTCGTCGGTGACGACGATCACTTCGTCGGCGCCGGTCGCGACTTTGGTCGCGGCGCGCCGGATCAACCGATCGAGACGCCGTTCGAGCGAGCGCACGCCGGCTTCCCTCGTGTAGTCGCCAACGATCGTCTTCACGAGATCGTCGGAGATCACGACCTCCTTGGGCCGGACCGCGTTCTCTTCGTAGAGGCGGGGCAGTAGGTGGTCACGGGCGATCGCGACCTTCTCGTCCTCGCTGTAGCCCCGGAGACGGATGACCTCCATCCGGTCGAGCAGGGCGGCCGGGAGGCGTTCGATCTCGTTGGCCGTGGCGATGAACACCACGTCGCTCAGATCGAGATCGACCTCGAGATAGTGGTCGCGGAACGTGTCGTTCTGCGCAGGGTCGAGCACCTCGAGCAACGCAGCCGACGGGTCGCCCCGGTAGTCACTGCCGATCTTGTCGATCTCGTCGAGCAGGACGACCGGGTTCATGGCGCCGGCCTCGGTGAGCGCCCGGACGATGCGACCGGGTCGGGCGCCGACATAGGTCCGCCGGTGACCGCGGATCTCGGCCTCATCGTGGATGCCGCCGAGCGACATCCGCACGAACTCGCGACCGAGCGTGCGGGCCACCGAGCGGCCCAGCGAGGTCTTGCCCACGCCGGGGGGACCGGCCAACGCCAGGATGGTCCCGCCGCGCCCCGCGGCGCGATCGACGGCCCGTTCCTCCCGAAGCCGGCGCACGGCCAGGAACTCGATGATGCGTTCCTTCACGTCGTCGAGACCGGTGTGGTCGGCGTCGAGCACCGCGCGAGCGCGTTCGAGGTCGAGATCGTCCTCGGTGCGGTCGGTCCATGGCACCTCGAACATCGTGTCGAGCCAGGTGCGGATCCAGCCCGACTCCTGGCTCTGGCCACCGGCCCGCTCCAGGCGGTCGATCTCCTTCTCGATGGCGTCGCCGACCTCGGAGGCCAGTCCCGCGTCACGTCGAGCGGCCAGCTGCACTCGGTACTCACCGACGCCGTCGCTGTCGCCCTCGCCCAGCTCGCTCTGGATCGCGGCCATCTGGCGCCGCAGGATCGCCTCGCGCTGGGTGGCATCGAGGTCCTCGCTCACCTGCCGGTGGATGTCGCCGGAGACCTCGGCTTCCGCCGCAGCCGCCTCGGCCCACCCGGTGGCGAGCTCGAGCCGAGCATCGGTGGCGACCGTCTCGAGCAGCCGGACCCGTTGTTCGTCGCTGAGCTCGGGCCACCACGCGATGGTGTCGGCCAGCGCGCCGGGATCGCCGACGTCGTGGAGCAGTCGGGCCATCCGCGAACCACCGACGGCCTCGAGGAGACGGGTGGCCGCGGCGCGATACCGGGCCGCCAGTTCCTCGGTGGCCGCGGTGGGTTCGCCGGGGTCGAGTTCGGTGGCGTCGACCAGCAATGCACCGGATCCGTCGAGTGAACCGCGGCCGACCTTCACGCGACCGACGCCCCGGATCACGAGACCGTCGCCGCCACCCGGAAGCGGGCCGCGTTGCTCGATGTGGGCCAGCGTGCCGATGGCCTGGGTTGCGTCGAGGTCGCGCGGCACCAGGACGACATGGTCGTCGTGGTCGGCGGCTGCCGCGACTGCCGCAGCCGCCTCGGCCGACTCGACGCGAATGGTCACGACCATCTCGGGGAGTACCACGCCGCTGGTGGGAAGGACGGGGACGGTGCGGACCGCGCCGGCGGGACGGGTCGGGTCGGATTCGGTCGACGGCGTGTCGTGACTCATGTAACAGACTCCTGAGACGGCTTGATTACATGCTTACAACCTCCTAGGATGCCCCGTATTCCCATGACGGCATTCCCATGACCCCACCGCGAACATCCCGCTCCCGCCGCGAGGCTTCGCCCCCGCCACCACCCGTCGACGGCGCCTCGCTGACCGACTGGTTCGCCGACGCACTTCCCGACGGCTGGTTCAGCAGCGATCTGACCGTGCGCCACGATGCCGACGAGATACTGGTGACCGGCGACCTCGGTCCCCCGGGCGCCGGTCTCAGCCACGAGCAACAGATCGCCGCGTTCCGCGAGGCCACCCGTGAGCAACGTATGGCCATCGCCGACGAGGCCGAGGCCCGATTCCGTCGCACCGTCAGCTGGGGCGTCGTCTGCGGCGATCACGAGATCCGCTTCACCACGGTGAACGCACCGGCCATGACCCGCCTGCGACTCGAGGAACGGCAGGTGCTCGACACCCTCATCGATGCAGGCATCGCCCGCAGCCGCAGTGAGGCCCTGGCCTGGTGCGTGCGGCTGGTCGGCGAGCACGAGCACGACTGGATCCACGACCTGCGCGAGGCGATCGATCGCGTACAAGAGGTCCGGGATCAGCGGCCGTAGCCGCGCCGATCACGCTGCGAAGTAGTCGCGCCAGTCGTCGAGCGCCCCGTCGGCGGTACCGGCCTCGACGTCGACGGCATCGAGCGGGAGCTCGTCGAACACCCCCGCGGGCATGGGCTCGCCGCTGAACTCGTGCACGAAGAACGCCCCGGTCAGGCCGCGCACGAGCACACCCAGGTCGGAATCGTCGTCGAGGATGCCGGTGTTGTGGTCGCCGCCCAAGAGCGTGACGAGCATGCGGCGCCCGGTCAGGAGGTCATAGGAACCGTCACCGCTGGCGTAAGGGACCACCGGATCGCTGTCGCCGTGGAGAACCATCACCGAGATGTCGTCGCGAGCCTGTCCGAAACCGGCCGACATCACGACGGCCGCGTCGACACGAGGATCACCCTCGGGGCTGACGGCGGCGCCGGCGGTGGTGAGGCCACCGAGCGAGTGGCCGATGACGCCGATGCGCTCGGGGTCGACGAGCGGGCCCAGCTCGGGGTCGGCCAACACCTCGTCGATGAGGAAGGACACATCGACCATCTGCGCATTGACGTCGCCCGAGTTGGCGACCGCGCCGGGCACGTCGTTGTTCGTGAGTGGGAACGCCGGTGCCACGACGAGGAAGCAGTCCTCGGCCAGCGACTGCCGATGCATCTCGTGGGAACGGGGATGGCCGGTGAGGCCATGAGCGAAGATCACGAGCGGCACCCCGGTCGTGCCGGCGGGCCGATCGATCCACACGTCGAGCGTGCGGGAATCGATCTCGTCGGACTGCGCAGTCGCCGGCGTCACGCGCGTGTCGTCGACGAAGGTCCGCGTCTCGGCCGGATCGGCCGCGCATCCGCCTACCCCGAGCGGGTCGACCAGGGCCGGCGACGAAGTGGTCGTGGCGTCCTGGGCGGTCGACTCCAGGGTCGCCGTGGGCGTCGTCGTGGAGGTGGCTGTGGTCGAGGTGACATCGTCGACGGCTGCGGTGGTCGTGGCCGACTCGGGAGCGTCGGCCGAGTCGTCGCCGCAGGCGACGCCGCACAGCGCCACCACGGCGAGAGCCGCGGCGAGCCGGATGGTCACTTGCGACCGAGGAACGCTACGGGCGTCGGCCGAGAGTGGTCTTGCCCGACGGGACGTAGGGCCTGATCGGCGGCCTCGACGAGCGCCTCGCCGTGACCGAGCACACACTCGGGATCGGGGCCGTCGAGCGGGATCCCGGTGAAGAACTTCGCAGCCATGCAGCCGCCCTGACAGGCGTCGAAGTGGCCACACGATGCGCACGCGCCCGCGGATTGGGGTTCCCGAAGCTCGCGGAACAGCTCGCTCTCCTGCCACACCTTCTGAAAACCACCCTCGTCGCGCACACTGCCGGCCAGGAACTCGTCGTGGAGCACGAACGGGCAGGCGTAGACGTCGCCCAGCGGGTCGATCAGGCAGACCACCCGACCGGCACCACAGAGGTTGAGTCCGGGGAGCGCCTCGCCGAGGGCGGACAGATGGAAGAACGAGTCACCGGTGAGCACGTCGGGCCGGTCGAGGAGCCAGTGGTAGAGGTCGCGCTGCTGTTGGTCGGTGGGGTGCAGCTCGTGCCAGCTGTCGGCGCCCCGCCCCGAGGGGCGGAAGCGGGTGAGTCGGAGCTGGGCGCCGTAGGCGTCGGCCATTGCCTTGAACTCGTCGACCTGCGGGATGTTGTGCCGGGTCATCACGACCGAGATCTTGAACTCGCCGAAGCCCGCAGCGTGGAGGCGCTCCATGGCTGCGACGGCCGTGGCGAACGAGCCCTCGCCGCGGACATCGTCGTTGGTGGCGGCGTCGGCGCCGTCGATCGAGATCTGGACGTCGACGTAGTCCATGCCGGCGAGCTTCTCGGCGACCGCAGCGTCGATCTTCGAGCCGTTGGTGGAGAACTTGACCCCGACACCGTGGTCCACCGCGTACTCGACGAGATGCCAGAAGTCGGGACGAATGGTGGGTTCGCCGCCCCCGATGTTGATGTAGAAGACCTGCATGCGCTCGAGCTCGTCGATGACGGCCTCGGCCTCGGCAGTGCTGAGCTCGCGTGGGTCACGCCGTCCGCTCGACGACAGACAATGCACGCACCGGAGGTTGCACGCGTAGGTCAGTTCCCAGGTGAGACAGATCGGCGCGTCGAGGCCGGCCTTCATCTGTTCGCCGAGACCGCTCTGCTTCACCGGCGACAGCACGAGATTGTCGGGGGCCGGCGTGGAAGGGACTGCCGTGGGCGGGATTGCAGTGGGAGGGAGTTGCAGGTCGGTCATGCGGTCACCAGGAAGTCGGAGGCGGCGAGAGAGGCGAGCGCCTTCTCGAACGACGGCCAGCGTCGTGATTCGATTCCGGACGCGTCGAAGGCCGCCCGGGGGTTGTCGTGATCGGCCAGCGACTCGACGAGCGTGACGAGTTCGGGCGCCCGCAGGAAGTTCAGGCGCCGGTTGCCGTAGTGATACGCAAGCGCGCCGAACGGCTCGGGGCGCAGCGCGACACGTTCGTGCAAGCGGTAGCGACGGCCGGCATCGAAATCCACGGGACTAGTAGACGCCGCACATCCCGTCGATGGAGATCTCCTCGACGAGGAGTTCTTCCTCGACGAGTTCGGCGGTGTCGGCCACCTCGGCAGCCGAATCGTCGGTTGTGGTGCGGTCCTGTGTGTCGGTCGGCTCCATGGCGCCCTCCTCGAAGTTTCCTACAGAGTATTCACACTCGGGCCAGGCGGGGCACCTCGGCAGCAGGGAGGGCCGGGGACCAGAGCCATCCCTGGGCTCGCCGGCAGCCGAGCTCGAGAAGCAACTCCGCCTGTTCGACGTGTTCGACTCCTTCGGCGACCACGCCCAGGCCGAGACCGCGGGCCAGTCCGATGATCGTGCGCACGATCTCACGATGAGTCGCGTTCGTGACGATGCCCGAGACGAAGGTGCGATCGATCTTGAGCGTGTCGACGGGCAGGTGCTTGAGTCGGGCAAGTGAACTCAGGCCGGTTCCGAAGTCGTCGATCGCCACCTCGACCCCGAGTCCGCGCACCGCCTCGAGCGCCTCCAACGCGCTCCCGGGATCGAGCATCAGACAACGTTCCGTGATCTCGATGCAGAGCCGTTCGGCTGGGATGCCGTACGCATCGAGCGCAGTGGCGAGCTGCGCAGCGACGTCGGCCGAGTGCAGCTGCGCGATGGCGACGTTCACCCGAAGGCGGGTGTCGAACCCTTCGACGATCCAGCCCTCGAGTGCGGCGAAACTCTTCGCGATCACGATCCGACTCAGCTCGGGAGCGAGCCCGATCTCCTCGGCGGCCTCGATGAAGTCGCCGGCCTCGATGATGCCCTTCTCGGGATGGTGCCAGCGAACCAACGCCTCGACGCCGACGACCAGACCGGTCTCGATGTCGTACTCGGGCTGAAACCATGGTTCGAACTCACCGGCGGCGACCCCGCTACGGAGCGCGGTCTCCAGGTGCAATCGGTCCGTGAGGGATTGTCGGCGAGCGTCGTCGAAGAACTCATAGCGATCGCGACCCTTGGCCTTCGCCTCGTAGAGCGCCGCATCGGCGTGGCGCAACACCGCTTCCACATCGTCGCTCTCCCCGGACACTGCGATGCCGATACTGCAGGTCGGGATGATCGTCGTACCGCGCACCACGATCGGCTCACGGATCACTTCGATGAGACGATCGGCGGTGGCCGCCAACTCCATCTCACCCACACCGTCGGGGACCACCACCGCGAACTCGTCGCCGCCGAAACGTCCCACCAGGTCGCAATCTCGTACCGACGTACGGATGCGGTCGGCCAGCGCCACCAGCACGGCGTCGCCGGCACTGTGACCGAGGGAGTCGTTGACGACCTTGAAGCGGTCGATGTCGATCATCAGCATCGCGCCCCGCCGACCGGCGCCGACCAGGGCCGCGAACTCCTCGTGCAGCCGGCGGCGGTTGGCGAGGCCGGTGAGCTCGTCGTGCGTCGCGTCGTACTCCAGGCGACGGCGACTCGCCACCACTTCGATGAACTGGCGAACCTGGCCGATCACCTTCTGGAGCATCGCCGTCTCGACGGTCTGCCATTCGCGATCGCCCAGCGTGCAAACCCCCAGCATCAGGGCGATGCCGGGTGCCCGAAACGGCACCAGGAGCATCGAGAACTCATCGCCGGCAATGATCTCGGCCCCTTGCCGGACGTGTTCCGGCAGGAGTCGACTGCGGGTCACCGTCGGTTCCCCGGCCTCGAGACACTGTCGGAAATGGTCGTCGAAGGTGGCCTGACGATTCGACATCGCCACCGCGACCTCGGCGTGGGTGTCCTGGCGCGACCACCAGTGGATCTCGCCCTCGGTCGAGCCGACGAACTCTGCGAACGCGATCAGGTCGCACTCGAGCGCATCACCGATCTCGCCGAGCACCCACTCGAGCACCGGTCCGTCGTCGACGACGGTGCGGTCCAGAAAGCGGTGGGCAAGTCGGAGCTGCAGTCCGTCGAGTCGGTTCCGGTATTCGGCCTCGATTTCTTGATGCGCACGACGGCGGGCCTGGTGGACGAGTCCGGCCAGGTCGACCAGAGCACGCAGCTCGACCGGCGGCAACGCGCGACTGAGACCCTCGTCGGAGAGCGTGAGCGCACCGCACGTCCGGTCGCCGACCACTGCAGGGATGACGAGCGTGGACAACGCCGACTCCTCGGGATTCGGATCGGCATCGTCCTCGGACGGCAGGAAGAACGGTTCCGTGGCACCCCCGGGGTCGAGGACGAGGGTGGTCGGCCGGAACACCGGTGGTGTGTCGGGATCCGTCTCGTCTGACCACTCGATCGCGACGAACGAGCCGGCCCGGTCGGGTGAAGGCTCGACCCAACGCACCTGGCGGGCGTCGAACACCCCACCGATCCGCTCGAGGGCGGCCGCCAATGCGGCGTCCACGGCGGACGGTGATGAGTTGACGAACGTTTCGGCGAGTTCGGTACGACACTGCTCGACGAGTCCGCGGCGCTCGAGCGCATACTCAGCTCTCAGCCGAATCCTGAACTGGCCGAGCAGGTCGACGATCGAGACGCACAGCTCACGGTGCGCTCGTGAGAAGGGACGATTGTCGTACTTCGCGAGGACCCATGCCCCGACGACCTCACCCTCGACGATGCCGGGGACCACGAGACCGGCGTTGTGCAGCCCACGGATCTTCGACACGACGGGATCCGACTCGAGTTCGCTCCAGCTGATCGGCCCCTGCCCGATCCGAGCCCAGTCAGTCTCGGCGAAGTCCACGGTCCCCGCGCTCGTGCGCGGATCACGCGGTGGCCACTCCACCACGGCGAGCACGCCCGACGCAGTCCGTTCGTAGATGACGATCCGGTCGGCGCCGACATAGCCGCCCGCCAACTCGACGACGTCGGCAGTCATCGCACCGGCCTCGTCGAGCCCCCCTTCGTGCAAGCGGGCCCCCACCCGGGCGAGGATCTCGGCGATCTCGGCCCGTTCGTGCAGCTCGTCACGCGAGTCGTGGTGACGAACGTGGCGCCAGAGGAGCTCCCCACTGAGTTGCAGTGCCACCCGATCTTCCTCGGTGAAGTCTCCCGGCGCGAGCACGGCCACGGCACCGGTCACCTGGTTCGCATCACTGATCGGGGCGATGAGCAACACCTGACCGTCACCGAGGTCACGGAGCAACGAGGCGAACTCGGCGCCGAAGAACTCCGGCGCCAGCGTGAGCGGTTCGCGGCTCGATCGCAACGGCATCCCGCGCGGCAGGTGTTCGTTGCCGATGCGAATCTGCGGATCGCGAACGAATCGCCCACCGGCCCAGAGCCCGATGAGATGCGCACCGTCGTCTGCGAACCGCAACATCGTGCTGAGGCTCGCGTCGAAGCCCTCGGCCAGTAGCCGGAGAGACTCTGCGAAGCCGGCAGCGACGCTCTCCCCATCCGCGGCTGCGAGCGCGCCACCGACCCCGTCGACGATGGCCAGCGGGTTGCGCGATGACGGGCTCGATGCGGAATCGTGAACGTCGGAGGTGGATGACGGCAAGGGGCACCGATTCGTGAGTCGTTTGCTTTTCGATCGGCCTCCCTGCCGACGAGTTGAGGCCCAGAGGCAACGGCCCCACTACGTTCGCGTGGACGGAGCGGCCCTTCTCGGGGCCGGCACACGGGGGATCATGGAACTCGACATCATGTCCGGCTCGATGGAACTGCATTCGATGCAACGCCACGCGCACGCGGTCGAGGCCGCCGGGTTCGGCACGCTCTGGCTCACCGAGTCGGGGCGGACCGCCTACCTGTCTGCCGCCGCCGCCGGGCTCGCGACCGAGCAGCTCGGTATCGGCACCGCGGTCGCCGTTGCCTTCCCGCGCAGCCCGATGATCACTGCGTCCACGGCCTGGGAGCTCGCCGACGCGACCAACGGTCGTTTCACCCTCGGCCTGGGCACACAGGTCAAGGCCCATGTCGAACGCCGCTACTCGTCGGAGTACGCGCCGCCGGGCCCGCGGATGAAGGAGTACGTCCGCTCGATCCAGGCGATCTTTCGGGCCTTCCGCGGTGAGGAGAAGCTCCACTTCGAGGGTGACTTCTACCAGTTCTCGTTGCTCCCTGCGCAATGGTCGCCCGGCCCGATCGACGCGCCCGACCCGCGGATCTTCGTGTCCGCCGTGCTCCCCTGGATGAGTCGAATGGCCGGCGAGGTGTGCGACGGCATCCACATCCATCCGTTCAACTCGCCCGAGTACATCGTCGAACGGCAGCGGCCGCATGTGGCGGAGGGCGCGGCGCGCAGCGGTCGTGAACTGGGTGACATCACCTTCGAGATCCCGGTGATGACGCCGGTCGGCGACACCGACGAGGAACTCGCGGCAACCCGCGAGCACGCCCGACAGATGATCGCCTTCTACGGGTCGACCCGCACCTACTCACCCGTGTTCGAGACCCACGGCTTCGACGGGCTGTCGGAGCAACTCCACGCCCGCCAGCGCGACGGCGATCTCGCCGGCATGGTCGGCCTGATCACCGACGACATCCTCGATCACTACACCGTCTCCGGATCGTGGTCGACGCTCGGCGCGAATCTCGTTTCTCGCTACCGTGACGTCGCGCCCTCGACCCGGCTGATGACCTACACCGCGTCGAGTCAGCTGCGGACCCATCCCGACATCCTCGATCGGTGGGCCCAGGTGGCACGCGACGTGGCGGCCGCCTGACGCGCCGATCAGTTCTCGGCGTCGACCGCGTGCGCCCGCAGCATCTGGAGCGGCACCACCTCGAGTGCGCGCTCGTGGGTGGCGCTGAGTCGCACCGGCGCGGCGGCACCGGCCAATGCGGCTTCGAGCCAACGAGCCGCGCACACACACCATCCGTCGCCCGGCTGCAGACCGGCGAATCCCCACTCGGGTCGGGGGGTCGAGAGGTCGTTGCCGGACTCCTTGGAGAACTCGAGGAAGCGAGCCGTCACCGTGGTGCACACGGTGTGGGAGCCGACGTCGTCGTCCGAGGTGTTGCAGCAGCCGTCGCGAAAGAAGCCGGTGACGGGATCGGTGCCGCATTCGGCGAGCGCGCCGCCGAGAACATTTCGAGCGTCGTGGGGCAGGGGCATCCCACATACAACCACGGCAGTAGATTCGGAGCTGCCATCGCCCACCACGATCGAGGTCACATGTCCCGTTGGAAACGCGCACTGGTCACCGGCGCGTCGAGCGGTATCGGCGCGTCGATCGCGCGCCAGCTCGCCGAGCAGGGCACCCCACTGGTCGTGGTCGCCCGTGACGAGGCCCGACTCGATGCCCTGGCCGCCGATGTCCCCGTCGACGTGGAGGTCCTGGTGGCCGACCTCGCCGATCCCCACGACGTCGCTCGTATCGGTGCCCGCCTGGCATCGAGCGAGGATCCGATCGACCTCCTGGTCAACAATGCGGGCCTGGGCTTCTCCGGATCCTTCGCCGCGCTCGACTACGAGAAGGAACGGCGGGTGGTGGCCGTCAACGTGCTGGCCCTGCACGAGCTGTCGCACGCCGCGGCCGCGACGATGGTCCGCGCCGGCTCGGGCGGCATCCTCAACATCGCCAGCGTCGCCGGTTACCTCCCGTCCGCCGGGAGTGCGACCTATGCCGCCACCAAGGCATTCGTGAACAGCTTCAGCGAGTCGCTGCACCAGGAGCTCGCCGGCTCCGGGGTGACCGTGACGGTGTCGTGCCCAGGCTTCACGCGGACCGAGTTCCACGAGCGGGCCGAGGCCGACGCGAGTCGCTACCCGAACGCGTTCTGGCAGGACGCCGACACGGTGGCCGCGAGCGCGCTGGCCGCCGTCGCGGAGGGCAAGGCCCGCGTCGTACCCGGCGCGCTCAACACCGTCGCAGTCGGCCTGTTGAAGGTCGCGCCGTTGGCGGCCCTGCGGCGCGTCACCGGCAAGGTGGCCGCAAACCCATGAAGCTGCGACTTGCCACGATCGACGACGCCGAGGCGCTGCGCACGATCTACAACCGCGAAGTCCTGGAAACGACCCACACCTTCGATCTCGAGCCCCGCTCGCTGGAAGCACAGCAGGAATGGATCCGCGAGCGCGAGGGTGCGTTCGGGGTGGTGGTCGCCGAGATCGACACGGAGGTCGCCGGCTTCGCGTCGCTCTCGCCGTATCGGCCCCGGGCCGCCTACCGCACATCGGTGGAGAACAGCGTCTATGTCGCCGAGTCCGCCCGGGGGGCCGGAGTGGGACGGGCCCTCATGGACGAACTGATCGATGTTGCGACGAGCCGCGGCTTCCACACGATCATGGCCCGAGTCGTCGGGGGTCACGATGCCAGCATCGGGTTGCACCAGTCCTGCGGATTCCAGGTGGTGGGCACCGAGCGAGAGGTCGGCCGCAAGTTCGGCCGCTGGCTCGACGTCGTCGTGATGCAGCGCATGTTGGCGTGAGAACCGCATGTTGGCGTGAGCCAACAGTTGAGAAAACTGCGAGACCCGGCGCTGGGCGCCGGGTCTCGTGTCACGTGGGCCGAGAAGGATTCGAACCTTCGTAGGCGAAAGCCGACGGGTTTACAGCCCGTTCCCTTTGGCCGCTCGGGCACCGACCCCTGGACGAGAAAAGACTATCTGCCGTTCAGACTTCTGCGACCTCGGCTCGGGGCTTCACCAGCGTGGCTTCGATCGGGACGAGATGTTCCAGGGGGCTCTCGAGGTTGTCGCGCAGCCCGTGTACGCCGGCGACGACGGCGGTGTATTCGGCGATCTGGTCGACCTCGGCGTCGCTCAGTTGGGCGAAGCGGAGGTAGGACACGTAGGCGCCGCGGGTCTTGGAGCAGCGGCGCACGGCCGTGGGGCAGTCGAATCTGATCGAGGAGCCGTCGGCCTGGGGGAGAGCGAAGGCGAGACGGACCTTTTCACCAATGCCCAGCGGATCCGCCGAGACCACGTCGATGCCGAACGGTGATACGCCGATCACGCCCATGCGATCCTTGCTGGCGAGCACCCGCAGTTCGTCGCTCGCTCGGAAGTTCTGCCGCTTCTGGTGGAGGCGTGACGCGGTCCGGGCCTGAAGGCTCATACCCCACAGCCAGGCAGCGACCGCGAGCGAGGCGAGGGTCGCGAAATCCCCATGCGGCGGCCGAGCGATGCCGAGCCCGAAGACGGCCAGCGAGCCCGCCAGTGCGATCTGGAGGCCGACGAGGAAGACCGTCCGGGCGATGCGTCCGGGAGCCCGGTCGACCAGGTCGACACCCAGAGGCTTGCCGGGCAGCGCCCGGAACGCGACGTAGAGATCGGTCGAGAGAAGGCGGAGATCGTTGGTGATCCAGTTCGTGAACCCCACCGGTTCCTGGGCCTTGCGCCGATAGAGCAGCGATGCGAACTGCCAGGCACCCCAGAGCGGAACCAGGACTCGGGCGTCGGCGACGAGCGGCAACGACGACGAGTAGAGCACGGTGAAGAGGACGCCGAGGAGGACGAGGCGTTGGATGCTGCGTCCGATGTGGAGATCGGCGGCTCGATAGACCCGACGACGAAGCGGTGTCGCGTGTTCGTTGCGATGCGGAGCCTCGTCGTCGACGAGCACCGACAGCCGCTCGTGCAGGTCGCGAGCCCAGCGATGCAGGTGCCGATCGTCGGTCCACGGGGCGAGTCGACGACCGACGATCACCGGCACATCGGTGATCTTCCAGCCGACGGCCTGGAGACGCACGCCGGTCGACATCGTCACCCCCTGGCGACCACGACTCATTCCCCCGATCTCACTCACCGCGCTACGGCGGACGACCGCGAGGCCCGGCCACCACGGCAGCGCCTCGGCGTCGTCGAGTTTCGCCACCATGAGTTCATCGCGTCGTCGGTGTTCCCCGTAGCCGCCGAAGTCCACGGCGTCGACGGCGTTCACGTTCTCGACTCGGCATGCGACGACCGCGACCGACGGGTCGTCGAACGCGCTCGCGGTCACCTCGAGGATGTCGGGCATCACGACGAGATCGGCGGGCATGAGGAGCGCGAAGAGCGAGGTGCAGTCACCCATGGCCCGGTCGATCAGCTCGCCCAGGTCGGCGCGAGGGCTGCCGACGATGCGGACGAGACCGAGTCGCCGGGCGAGGTTGGCGACATCAGGGCGGTTGTCCCGGTCGACGATGCGGAGGTTGTTGTAGCCCGAGATGACGCGGGCGGAGAGCACGGCCGCATGGACCTCGCTCGCCGGCTCGTCGGTGACGACGAGGATGACATCGCCGTCGGGGGCCATGGTCTTCTCGGGATTCCGGATGGCCGGACGGACATCACCGAGCAGCGACGTCTCGGTGAGCACCCGCACGAATCCGAAGGCCTCGGCGGCCAGCAGCAGGAAGAACAACACCGGGTTCGCTCCCTCCCAGGTGAAGATCAGCCGCCAGGTCAGATAGACGACGCCGGTGACGATCGCGCAGAATCGGAAGGGAGACATGGTTCTCCGTTCGGCACGAAGTCGCCCGACATGAGCGGAGTCCGGCGTGCTGGTTCGTACGGCGCATGCCGTTTGGTACGTTCCTGTTCATGCCGACATTCGATGTGGTTTCAGAGGTCGATCAGCAAGAAGTGCGCAACGCCGTCGATCAGGCGGCGCGCGAGGTGGCCCAGCGGTTCGATTTCAAGAACACCAACTCCTCGATCGAGCTGGGGGATGGCGTCGTCGACATGGCGTCCCTCTCAGAGGATCGTCTCGCCGCCCTGCGCCAGGTGCTCGAAGAGAAGTTGGTGAAGCGCAAGGTGAGTCTGAAGGTGCTCGACTACGGCAACATCGAGCCCGCATCGGGCGGCACCGTTCGCCAGACCGCGACATTGCAGTCCGGCATCAGCGCCGACAAGGCCCGCGAGCTCAACAAGTTCATCAAGACACTCGGCATCAAGGGCGTGCAGTCGTCGACCCAGGGTGATCAGTTGCGGGTCTCGGGCAAGAAGCGCGATCAGCTCCAGGAAGTGATCGCGAAACTGAAGGAGGGCGACTTCGGTCTCCCACTCCAGTTCAACAACTTCCGCGACTGACTCCCTGGCCCCGGGTCAGAAGGCGCGGAGACGGGCGATGCGCTGTTCGGTCGGCGGGTGGGTGCTGAACCACTTGCCCAGCCCGCCACCGCCCCGGCCGGCGGCCTGGGCCGACAGCGGATTGATGATGTAGGCGCTGGCCTGGTTCGGGTCGACATCGGCCGGAATGCGCATGGCGTAGGCGTCGAGCTTCTCGAGCGCCCGGGCCAGGGGCTCGCCGGTGCCGATGAGCTTGGCGGCCGACTCGTCGGCCTGGAACTCGCGGCTGCGACTGACCGCGGCCTGGATCACGGCCGCGGCGATCGGGGCGAGGATCGCGAACGCGATCTCTCCGATCGGGTTGCGGTCGCGTCCCCGACCACCGCTGAACATCGCGCCCCACATCGCCATACGGGCGGCGAAGGTGATGCCCATGCCGATGGCGGCGGCCACCGAGCCGATGAGGATGTCGCGATTGCGGATGTGGGCGAGCTCGTGGGCGAGCACGCCTCGCACCTCGTCCCAGTTCATCGCGTCGAGCAGGCCGACGGTGACGGCCACTGCGGCATGATTCGGATTGCGGCCGGTGGCGAAGGCGTTGGGCTGCGGGTTGGGCGCCACGTAGAGCTTCGGCATCGGCATGTTCGCCTTGGCCGTCAGCTCCTCCATGATCTGGAAGTACTCGGGCATCTGTTCGCGGGTGACCGGCTGCGCCTTGGCCGACTTGATCGCGAGCTTGTCGCTGAACCAGTACGAACCGCCGGCCATCACGAGGCCGATGACCAGACCGATGACCAGACCGCCCTGGCCTCCGAGCGCGCCACCGGCAACGATGATGAGACCGCCCAGAGCGGCGAGCAGGGTGAACGTCTTTGCGGTGTTGACCATCTCGGTCGGGAACCTCCGGGTCCGGGGCGGTCGGGAACCGCCTGAACGACTCAACAGTAGGAGCAGGCACCGAAATTCCCGGTCAAACCTCGCCGATTTCGTAGTAACCCGAGTGGACGTAGCGCACGGCCACGCCTTCCTCCTCGTACATTGCGACGATGCCCGGATGGTCCTCGACCGCCATCACGACGTCGGCACCGGCCGCCCGGAGCTTGGCCAGCTCGCTGCGTTTCACCGCGGGGCTGTGGCGCTCGTCGTCACGGTCTCTCAACACGAGCAGGTCCACGGGTACCTCGTGGTCCTCGAGCCAGCGATCGGTCATGTCGATCGACGTCAACGGTCGGGCCGTGACCACCACGATCACATGATCGACGGCCGCGGCATGGAGGGCGTCGATCCCGTCGAGAATCGGCCCGTCCTGCCAGGCGCGGCTGTTGAAGCTCTCCCAGTCGGGCGGATCGACGGCGAGATACTTCTGCCGGCGGGAGGCATCGGAGAGCACGCCGTCCATGTCGAAGACGGCCACCGGCGCGTCGAAGCGCCGTTCACCTCGCCATCGCCAGTTTCCCGGCTCAGGATCTCTCACTCCTCGTCGCCGGTCGCTACTCCCTCGCGAATCGCTGCGACGACGCCCGGGTCGGCCAAGGTGGTGGTGTCGCCGAGGTCGCGCCCGTCGGCCACGTCCCGCAGCAGCCGACGCATGATCTTGCCCGAACGGGTCTTCGGCAGGTCGGGCACCAGGAAGACCGCCTTGGGCCGCGCCGTCGGACCGAGCTTCTTCGCCACGTGCTGGCGAATCTCCTCACCCAGCTCGTCGGACGCGACCGCGGTCCCGCGCAGGATCACATAACCGACGATGGCCTGCCCGGTGATGTCGTCGGTGGCCCCCACGACGGCGGCCTCGGCCACCGCAGGATGGTCCACGAGCGCGCTCTCGACCTCGGCGGTGGAGATGCGGTGACCCGAGATGTTCATCACATCGTCGACCCGGCCGAGCAGCCAGAAGTAGCCGTCCTCGTCGACCCGGGCGCCGTCACCGGCGAAGTAGCGACCCTCGTAGGTGGACCAGTAGGTTGCGCGATAGCGCGCCTCGTCACCCCAGATCCCGCGGAGCATCGACGGCCACGGCCTGGTGAGCGTGAGGTAGCCGCCGCCTTCGACCACCGGGTTGCCCGCGTCGTCGACCACCTCGGCGTAGACGCCGGGAATGGTGGTGGTGGCGGTGCCCGGCTTGGTCGTGGTGACACCGGGCAGCGGGGTGATCATGTGTCCACCCGTCTCGGTCTGCCACCAGGTGTCGACGATCGGGCACGACTCGGCACCGATGTTGCGGTGGTACCACATCCAGGCTTCGGGATTGATCGGCTCGCCGACGGTGCCGAGCACGCGTAGCGAGGACAGGTCGTGGCCGGCGGGCCATTCCTCGCCCCACTTCATGAAGGTGCGAATCGCGGTGGGCGCGGTGTAGAGCTGGGTGACGCCGTAGCGCTCGATGATGTCCCAGAGTCGGTCCTTCTTCCACCCCGCCCGGTCCCCCTCACGTTCCTCGGGGCGCGGCGTATCGGGTGTCCCCTCGTACATCACCGAGGTGCAACCGTTGGCCAGCGGGCCGTAGACGATGTAGCTGTGGCCCGTGACCCAGCCGATGTCGGCCGCGCACCAGTAGACGTCGGTGTCGGGTTGGAGGTCGAAGACGTACTTGTGGGTGAACGCGACCTGGGTCAGGTAGCCGCCGGTGGTGTGCATGATGCCCTTGGGCTTGGCGGTGGTGCCCGAGGTGTAGAGCAGGTAGAGCAGTTGCTCGGCGTCCATCGGCTCGGCCGGGCAGTGGGCCTCGGCCGCGTCCATGAGGTCGTGCCACCAGTGATCGCGGCCCTCGACCATCGCGGGTGAGGTGCCACAGCGGTCGACCACGATCACGTTCTCGACCGAGGGCGCGCCTGCGGCGAGCGCGGCATCGACATTGGGCTTCAGCGCCGACGGCTCGCCTCGGCGATAGCCGGCGTCGGCGGTGATGATCACCTTGGCATCGGCGTCGACACAGCGATCGGTGATCGCGTCGGGCGAGAACCCGCCGAAGATCACGGAGTGGGCCACGCCGATCCGGGTGCAGGCGAGCATGGCAATCGGCAGTTCGGGGATCATCGGCATGTAGATGGCGATGCGGTCGCCCTTCTCGAGCCCCAGGCTCTTCAACACGTTGGCGAACCGTTCGACCTCGGCGAGGAGGTCGGCGTAGGTGATCGTCCGGGTGTCGCCGGGCTCACCCTCGAAGTGGAACGCCACCCTGTCGCCGCGGCCGGCGGCGACATGACGATCGAGGCAGTTCTCGCTCACGTTGAGTTCACCGCCGGGGAACCACTTGGCGAACGGCAGGTCCCATTCGAGCACGGTGTCGAAGTCCTTGGACCAGGTCAGCAGCTCGCGGGCCTGTCGGGCCCAGAACGCTTCGTAGTCGGCATCGGCCTCTTCGTAGAGCGAACGATCGCTGGTCAGCGCCGACGCGGCGAACGTCGGGCTCGGCGCGAACGTGCGCTTTTCGCTCTCGTAGACCTCGATCGAACCGTCCGTCATGCCTGTGCCCCCATTGCCTTCGTCCTCGAGCGGACTCTAGTCAGTCCGGCTCTGCCGGACCTTTCGAGCGGCGCGACCGGGGCTGCCGTAGTCTCGGGCGCGACTTTCGGCGAGCTTTCGGCGTCGGGATGCATTGGCGGGTCACACTCCGTGGCCCTCGAGAGGGAGTAGTCACGTGATCCAGGAATTCAAGGACTTCATCAACAAGGGGAACGTCGTCGACCTGGCCGTTGCCGTGGTCTTGGGCGCCGCCTTCGGCGCCGTCGTGACGTCGTTCGTCGACAATGTCCTCATGCAGATCGTGGCGCTGATCTTCGGTGAGCCCGACTTCAGCAACGTCAAGATCACCATCAGTGACACGCCGATCTACATCGGCACCTTCCTGACGGCGCTCATCAGCTTCCTGTTCATCGCGCTGGCGGTGTTCTTCGTGGTGAAGGCCTACAACGCCATGAAGCGTCCGGTCGAGGAAGACGAGGCAGGACCCAGCGAAATCGACCTCCTCACCGAGATCCGAGACTCGCTCGCCAACCGGTAGTCACTCCCGTCGCAGGCGTGACGGGCGGCCCTTCGGGGTCGCCCGTTCGCCGTTTCTCGGTCAGCCGACGAAGACGGTTTCGATGGTGAAGCTCACCCCGTGGTCGAGCGTCTTGTGGACGGGGCACCTCCGGGCGACGTCGGCGAGTCGTTCTCGCTGCTCCTCGTCGAAGTGGCCCTCGATGAAGATCTCGCTGCGAACCCGGTCGATGTGGCCACTCGTGTCGTCGTCGCATTCCTCGCAATCGTCGGCGTGGACCTTGTCGAACTCGTAGCGGGCCGAGATCGACTCGAGCGGCCAACCCTTGCGCTGGCAGTACATCGACACGGTGATGCAGGTGCACGCAGCCACGGCGGACAGCAGCAGTTCGTACGGGTTGGGACCCGAGTCGGTGCCACCGAGCTCAGCGGGCTCGTCGGCATGCCAGACGTGGTCGCCGGCGCGTAGTTCGACGGCGAAACCGGTGGACAGATCTGCGGTGATGGTGGCCATGGGCCGCAGCGTAGGGAAAGCTCTCGGACCATGCCCACGAACTCGGCCGCCACCTACGAGCGCGATGGCCACGTCGCGACGATCACCTACAACCGACCCGATGCGCTCAACGCCGTCAACGGTGAGATGCGGGTCGCTCTGGACGCGGCATGGACACGGTTTCGCGAGGACGAAGAGGCATGGGTCGCGATCGTGACCGGACGCGGCCGTGCGTTCTGTGCCGGCGCCGATCTGCGGGACGGGGCCGGTTCCACCGGCACGTGGCCGGGATCGTTCTGGGAGTGGCCGACCATCACCACGTTCGAGAGCGGCATGGAGATCTGGAAGCCGACCATCGCCGCGATCAACGGTCCCTGCATCGGCTACGGCCTGACCGCCGCGCTCGCCTGCGACTTCGTGCTGGCCAGCGATCGAGCGACGTTCGCCTACCCCGAAGTGACCATCGGCGTCGCCACGATCGTCGGCGCCCTGCGACTGCCCGACCATGTGTCGATGCCGGACGCACTCGAGCTGCTGCTCACCGGGGACACCATCGATGCCGAGCGGGCCCGCGAGATGGGCCTGGCGTGGCGGGTCCACGACCACGACGAGCTCCTGACCGCGGCAAACGCGTTGGCCCGCCGACTGTGTCAGGGCGCACCGTTGGCGGTTCGGGCCACCAACGAGATGGCCCATCGCGGCCGCGATCTGCCGTGGACCGACGCCGTACGCATGGGCGAAGCCATGCGTCGGGTCGTGTCCCAGAGCGAGGACACAGCCGAAGGCCGCGCCGCGCGGGTCGAGAAGCGGCCTCCCCGCTGGCAGGGCCGTTAGCCGAGTGCCGGCAGCAGCACCGTGAACGTGGTGCCGCGTCCCTCCGTCGAGGTGAACCGCAGATCACCGTTCCACGCACGGACGTTGCGCCGGGAGGCGGCGAGGCCGATGCCGTTGCCGTCCTCCTTGGTCGTGAAGTCCGGCTCGAACACGCGCTCCGCCAAGGCGTCGGGTATACCGCAGCCGTCATCGATCACTTTGATCGCCACATACGTCGCCCCGCGGGATTTCTCGGGTCGCTCGTGCTCGTCGAGCTCGATGGGGGCGACCTCGATACGGATCCTTCCTCGGGGCTCGACGGCATCGCGGGCGTTGACGACCAGGTTCGTCACGATGCGTTCGAGGCCGGAACGATCGGCGGCAACGAGCGTTCCATCCGACCAATCGTCGAAGACCAGATCGGCTTGGTGGTCGACGAGGACACGCAACATGTTCGTGAGGTCGGCGACGATGGGCCCGACGTCGAGCGGCTGCACGCGACCGCGACTCGGACGGCTCATCGCCATCAGGTCCTCGGCGATGTTGCAGGCCCGGTCGACCGCCTCCTCGGCGGCATGGACACGAGCCGAGCCCTCGGCTTCGCGATCGAGGAGTCCCAGCTGCATGCCGATCGACGCCAGCAGGTTGTGGAGGTCGTGGGCGGCACTGCCGACCACGCCCGCTACCGAACCGAGCGCGGCACCCTCGACCAGCATGTCGTCGACGGCTCGACGGTCGGTGACATCCTCGAGCGTGCCGACCAGGCCGTGGGTGTCGAGCCCATCCTGCGGGCGGCTCATCGTCAGTCGCAGCTCGCGTGCATCAGGACTCGTTCGTGTTCGCAGTTCGGTGACCAACGGTCGTTCGCCGTCCCAACGGGCTATCTCGCTGCGGAGCCGAACCACGTCGGCGGCGTCGAAGACGGACATCCATCCGGTGCCGAGCAGCTTCTCGGGACCGACACCGAGCTCGTTGGCGATCCGGGCGTTGACATAGCTCCAGGTGTTGTCCGCGTCGGCGAGGAAGATGCCGATCGGGGCCATCTCGACGAGCGCGTTGAAGATCGTCTGGTTGGCCTGTTTCTCGGCTTCGGCCCGGCGCCGGGCGGTGACGTCGCGGGCGTTGCACACGATGCCGCGCACGATCGGGTCGGACCGATAGTCGGTGAAGAGCGCCTCCATCAGCACCCACTCGCCGTCGCCCCGCAGCAGACGCAGGTCGGCCGGTCCCTTTGTCACGCCCGGGTCCGCGAGCGCCGCGGAGAAGAGCCGTTCGATGGTCTCGTGGTCGTCATCGTGGACGAATGCCATCCAGCCGTCCTGCATCGACGAGGTCGAGCGTTCGAGAATGGTGGCGACCGTCGGCGTGATGTACTCGATCGAGCCCTCGTCATCGAGAATGGCGATGATGTCGGCTGCGCTCGACACGATCGACCGAAGGCGGCGCTCGCTCTGGGAGAGTCGCCGCTTGGCCAGCACCCGGGTCGTGACGTCGCGATGGGTCGAGACCACGCCGGCGACATCCGGCTTGTGCAGCAGGTTCGAGGAGACGCACTCGACCCACCGCCAGGTGCCGTCGGCGTGATGTGTCCGGTATTGGACGCGGCGACGGCCACCACGCTCCTTGAGGAGCTCGCCCATCGCTCGGTGCCACCGCTCGAGATCATCGGGGTGGATGTGCATCGACGCGGCGACGTTGAGGTAGGCACTCGGGGTGAGATCGAGCACGGTACGAACCGACTCGGACACCCACAGCGTGTCCAGATCAGCCGAGAGAAGTGTGTGGAACTCGCCTGTGTGCTCGATCGTCGCCGCGAGGAGGGCGCCAGGATCGACCGTCGGCCCGATCCGTCCCGTTCGTTCGTTTGTCGCCGTCGCGTCAGCCATCTGAATCTCACCCACCCTCCTGGTGATCCATCGGCAATACCGGCGGACTTCTCAGGTCTTGTCCACAAAATCCGACAGACACCCACCGGGCGGGCGACGAGTCGCAGCGCCGAAGCGGAAGGACCCGACAACCAGATGAGTATCAAGATCTTCCTGCTCGACGACCACGAGATGGTGCGGCGAGGGCTCCGTGACATCCTCTCGGCCGAAGAGGACCTCGAGATCATCGGTGAGGCCGGCACGGTCAACGACGGCGTGCGCGCCATCGTCGAACTGCGGCCCGACATCGCGCTCGTCGACGTGGTCCTGCCCGACGGCGACGGGGTCGCCGTGTGCGAGGCGCTGAGCGCCCATGCACCCGACGTGAAGATCCTCGTACTCACCTCGTTCTCCGACGACGAGACCCTCTTCGCCGCGATCAACGCCGGCGCGTCGGGCTATGTCCTCAAGCGGGTCGGCTCCGACGAACTGATCAGATCGGTCCGCAGTGTGCACGCCGGCGAGTCGCTCGTCGACCCGCGGCTCACCGACCGCATGTTCGACCGTCTCCGGTCCGGGCAGTCCGAAGAGGAGGAGCGTCTGGCCGAGCTGAGCGAGCGCGAACGGACTCTGCTGGAACTGGTCGCCGAGGGACTCACGAATCGCCAGATCGGTGAGCGTCTGCACCTTTCCGAGAAGACGGTGAAGAACTACGTCTCGGTCATGCTGCGCAAGCTCGGCAAGGACACCCGCACCGAAGCGGCCGTGTTCGCCACCCAACTCGCGGCCAAACGCTCGAGCGGGGCCCTCGCCAGCCGCGGCGGCTGACCCGGCGCCCTCGGGGGCTACTCGCCGAAGATCTGGGGGTACATCGCGGTGGTCGCCTGGCTCATCATGTCGACGCGTTCGGCGCGGGGCACGGTGGCTGCGAACTCGAGACCGGCATCGGCCAGCCAGCGTCCGCCCGCCGGGAGTGCGTCGAGCGCGCTCGAGACCACGGTGCGCGGGTCCACGGGCGGCGCCATCATCCGTGAGTGGTCGGCGCCGTTGTTCAGGAATGCCGGCGTCTCCATGCTCGGCGCGACGACCGCCAGGGTCTGCACACCGGTGTTGCGGATCTCCCAGCCGATCGACTCGACCAGGTTCACGGTGAAGGCCTTGGTGGCGCTGTAGAGGCCGACGCCCGCGGTGCCGGCGAGCGCCGAACCGCTGCTGGTCACCACGAAGCCACCTCGACCCCGCTCGACCATCGGCGGCAACGACCATGCGGCCAGGTCGGTGACGGCCTGGGCGTTGACGTCGACGGTGAGTCGCCGTTCCTGCGCTGTCATGTCGAGGAAGTTCTTCACGTAGCTGACGCCGGCGTTGGCGACGGCACAGCCGATCTCGAGACCGTCGACCGCCGCGTCGAGCGCGTCGGTCCAGTCGGGGTCGGTCACGTCGACGACCACCGCGCGCGTCTCGCCTTCGAGACCGGCGGCGACCTCGCCCACGACCTCGTTGCGATCGACCATGACCACGGCCACTCCACGGTCGTGAAGCTCCTGGACGAACGCCAGGCCCACACCCATCGCCGCCCCCGTCACCACTGCCCACGGCCCGTACTGGTCAGAGAAGTCGCTCATGTCGGCCGACCCTAGCCGTGGGGGTGCCGGCCGGTCACAAGTACGATCAGCCCCGGATCGGGCGCTCGTCGAGCACCCGGCCAGCCCCTGTAGCTCAGTGGATAGAGCATCGGTTTCCTAAACCGTGAGCGGCAGTTCGATTCTGCCCAGGGGCACTGCCCGCGCCAGGCGGTCAGCGAGCGCGGGGAAGACCGAGGTGGCCTTCGGCGATCAGATTGCGGCTGATCTCGCTGGTGCCGCCGTAGATCGTGGTCACCGGCGAATGTCGCAGGTTCTCCTCGATTCGTCCCGAAAGGTGGGCATCGGCGTTGTGATGGGTGAGGAGACCCTCGACCCCCATGAGGTCGTGGAACTCACGGCAGTGGCGCTTGTAGCTCTCGGACGCAAAGAGCTTCGTCATCGAGCCCTCGACGCCGAACATCACACCCTCCTCGGCCAACGCGGCGGTGTGGTAGGCGAAGCCTCGGCACACCTCGACGTCGATGAGCGCCCGTATCAGCTTCTCGCGGGTCGTCGCGTCGTCGATCGGACGAGAGCCATCGGAACGAACGTGGGTCTCTGACCAGTCGACGGCCGCATCGATCACCGGCGGCGACGGGAACTGGCCGCCGGCGATGCCGCGCTCGTACTTCAGCGCGGTCTTCATGACGGCCCATCCGCCGTTCACCTCGCCGACGCGCCATTCGTCGTCGAGTCGCACGTCGTCGTAGAAGGTCGCGTTCGAGCGCTCGACGGCCATCGTCGGCACCGGCTGGATCTCGATGCCCGGCGTGTCGAGCGGCACGAGGAAGAAGGTGAGGCCCTTGTGCTTGGGCACCTCGGGGTCGGTGCGTGTGAGCAGGATCACGTAATCGGAGATGTGGGCCAGGGTGGTCCACATCTTGGCGCCGTTGATGACCCACTGGTCTCCGTCGAGCACGGCCTTGGTCTGGGCAGCCGCGACATCGGATCCGCTCTCGGGTTCGGTGTAGCCGAAGCAGCCGAGGGCGGTGCCGTCGAGGAGACGGGGTACGACCGTCTCCTTCAGATGGTCGCTGCCGTGTTCGAGCAGGATCGACGCGACCACGATCGAAACGGCCATCGCGTCGATCGGGGCCCGGGCGAGCTGGAGCTCCTCGTTGAGCACCACCGACTCGAGCGCGGAGCGGCCCCCGCCCCCGAGCGCCTCGGGGACGGGGCCGGACAACCAGCCCCGCTCCGCCATCGCCGCGTGGAGGGCCGGTGCATGCACCGTGCCGTCGTGGGTGGCCTCGATCATCTCCTCGGTGAGGTGTTCGGCCAGGAACTCGCGGACCTCGGCGCGAAACGCCTCGACCTCGGGCGGGAAGGAGAAGTCCATCAGCAAGCCTCCTTGGTCGATCCGACCGGGCCGAACTCGGCGGTGGCCAGACGTGCGTACTCGAGCGCGGGCTCACCGAGCTGGAGCAGCCAGGCCGATGCACGTCGGTGGTAGAGCTGGATGTCGTACTCCTCGGAGAACCCGTAGCCGCCGTGGTACTGGAGCGACCGGTCGGTCACGAACCGGGCGGTCTCGGCCGCGAACAGCAGGGCCATGCCCGCGAGCCGGGCCGGATCGTCGGCGCTTCCCTCGGGTTGGTCGGTGTCGAGCGCCCACACCGCCCGATGAGCGAGAAGACGGGCGCCCTCGAGCCTGGTCGCGGCGTCGGCGAACCCGTGTTGTACCGCCTGGAAGCTCCCGACCAACACATCGAACTGGATGCGCTCCTTCACGTAGTCCAGACCGATGTCGAGAGCCCGCCGGGCCAGCCCGCAATAGGCGACCGCCATCAGGGCCCGCCATTCGTCGAGCGCACGCGGCCAGGCGTCGGCGGAACCGAGGGTCACGGCGCCGCCGAGCGAGCGGTCGGCGATCGGCAGGTCGCCCGTGTTGCGCGGTCCGGTTCCGGGAGCATCGCCGTCGATACGCACCACAGCGTCGTCGACGCGAGCCACGACCGTCGTTGCCACCGCACCGGCCGGCACGAGGCGGGCCCGTCCGTCGGAGGGATCCCGCAACGCCAGGGTGGCGATGCGGTCACCGTCGACGAGCGCCGCCACATCGGCGCCGACGTGATGGAGCAGGCGCGTCGCCACTGCGTGTTCGACGAGCGGCGCCGGCGCGAGGTGGTGACCCCAGCTCTCGACGACCAGCGCGAGATCGCGAAGGGTCGCGCCTCCGCCGCCGGCGGCTTCAGGAACGGCCATTCCGGGGGCGCCGGTGGCGGCGAGTTTCGCCCAGAGGTCGGCGTCGTGGCCGCCGGGAGCCGCGGCCCTCACGACCTCGATCGGACACTCGTTGGCGAAGAACCCGTCGAAGACGGACTTCACCGCCTCCTCGTCGTCGGTCAGTCGGGTGCGCATGGCGGCCATAGTGGCGCAGCACCGGGCCGGTTGCCGAGTCCGTCGCCGACCCGGACCGCAATCACCAGATGCGGCGGGCTGCCGCCCAGCGGCTGAGTTCGTTGCGGTTCGAGAGCTGGAGCTTGCGTAGAACCGCCGACGCGTGGGTCTCGACCGTCTTCACCGAGATCGTGAGCTGTTGGGCGATCTCCTTGTAGGCGTAGCCCCGGGCCAGGTGCCGCAGCACCTCCTTCTCCCGCTTCGTCAGCACGTCGAGATCATCGGCCGGATCCTCGAGTTCCGCGGCCGGAGCGCCACCGGCGAAGGCATCCAGCACGAAGCCGGCGAGCCGGGGCGAGAACACCGCATCGCCCTCGCTCACCCGGATGATGGCGTCGACGAGGTCATCGGCCGAGATGGTCTTGGTGACATAGCCCCGGGCGCCCGCCCGCACGACGTCGATCACGTCCTCGGCCGCGTCGGACACCGAGAGCGCCAGGAACCGCGTGTCGACACCCGCCGCGTCGATCGCCTCGATGACTTCACGACCCGTCCCCGAAGGCAGGTGCACGTCCAGCAGCACGACATCGGGCGACCACTGCTCGATGACGGCGACTGCGTCGGCGATGTCGTCGGCCTCGGCCACCACGGTGACGCGGTCGCCGATCTCGGACCGCACACCGCTGCGGAACATCTGATGATCGTCGACGAGCACGACTCGTGGAGGGGCGACCGGCATCCTCAGACCGTATCCCTGCGGGCCGCCTTGACCAGCGGGACGAACAACTCCACCTCGGTGCCGGCACCGAGGACCGATCGGATCTCGGCACTGCCCCCGACGCGCTCGATCCGCCCGACGATCGACTCGCGCACCCCGAGACGATCATCGGCCACGGTGGCGGGATCGAAGCCGTCGCCTGTGTCGCGTACGAAGACCCGTACTCCGTCGTCCTCCACCTCGGCGTAGACGGAGACCTGACCGCAACCGGACCACTTGGCGGCGTTGGTGGCCGCCTCTCCCATGGCACCCATCAGCGCTTCGAGCGTGGTGTCGAGGGCGACATCGCCCACCACCACGGTCTCGACCGACACATCGAATCGACTCTCGACCACGCCGGCGACACGGTCGACGGCGTTCTTCAAGGTGGTCGCCTCCGGGTCGTCGGAGTCGGCGTAGAGCCACCGCCGCAGTTCACGTTCCTGTTGGCGGGCGAGCTGGGCGATCGCCGACGGGTCGTCGGTGCGCTGGATCAGCGCCAGGGTCTGGAGCACCGAGTCGTGCAGGTGCGCGGCCATGTCGGCTCGGGCGTCGGCGTGGAGTCGGCGGCGCCGTTCGTCGGTGCGCTCGCGCATCAGCACGGCGATCCACGGACCGACGATCAACGCCACACCTCCGAGCACGAGTGTGGTGGCCAGAAGGCTGCTGCGGATGACCTCGAACGAGAGATTGCCGGCGATGAGCGCGGCGATACCCGAGCCGACGACCACGATGCCCGCACCGATGCGGACCGCCTCCGAACGAGTGGCCTCGAGCTGCGGCTTCACCTGCCAGACGACGACCCCCACACCGATCCCGACCACGACCACCGGCCAGACGACCGCCGGCGGGAAGCCCAGACCCAGCGCATGCTGGGTGAGCACCACGCCGACCACGACGAGGGCGAGCCCGACCCCGCGACGAACCTCGGGTGACGCCTGTTGGTCGGGGTCCGCCGTATCACCGGCCGGGAGCAGCGCCCAGCCGATCAGATAGAGAAGCCCCCCGGTCCCCGTGACGCCGAGCACGATCGCCGCGATGCGCACGACCGGAGGGGCGACGCCCACGGTCCGGGCCAGGCCCGCACAGACACCCGCCACCACGCGATCGTCGGTGGAGCGTCGAGGGAGATTTCGGCTCGGTGTGGCGATGGCCTCGGTCACCACTCCATGGTCCCACGAACGCGCCCGGTCGCGGCTCGGGGCCATCCCGGAGACGACCCCCGACTCTCGGGGTCAACTCAGGGTTGACCCCGATGGTCGAAGGGGGACCGACCCGTCAGAGTGGAACCCATGAACGACGAGACCACCAGCTACGACACGACGGACGAGCCGTCGCCGCCGCTCCCCGGCGGCCCCACCGGTCCCCCGCGGCTCCGCCGGAGCGACTACGACCGGATGATCAGCGGCGTGAGCGGCGGCATCGGCGAGCACTTCGGCATCGACCCGATCATCGTCCGCCTCGGCTTCGTCGCGCTGACCCTGCTCGGCGGCAGCGGCATCGGGCTCTATCTCCTCGCCTGGCTCGTCATGCCCGACGCCCACGAGGACGAGAGCGCAGCGGTCAGTGCGCTGCGGACTCGTCGTCGGCCGCGGGGTCGCTCCCTGTTCGCGCTGGGCCTGCTCCTTCTCGGTGTGATCGTGTTCTCGGGTTCGTTCTTCTGGTTCCCGGGCGGTGACGAGCTCTTCCTCCCTCTCCTCGTCCTCGCCGCCGGCATCGCATTGCTCGTGTGGCCCAGTGATGGCACCGGATGGCGGGGTCGCCAACCCGGCCATGGCGGTGTGGACGGCGACCGCGACGGCGACCGCGACAGCGAGGTTCGCCCCGACTGGCAACACGGCTATCGGCAGGGCTTCCACCGCGACGAACCGGCGGCGGATGTGTCGGAACCACAGCCGCCGCGTCCCCGTCACCGTCGTCGGCGACGCCCCACTCCCTTTCTGGGACCTGTCGGCCTCGCCCTCGTGCTGCTCTTCACCGGTCTCACCGTCTTCGCCGATCGTGTCGACTGGTGGCACACCGACCCGGGGGCGTTCCTCGCCATCTGCCTGATGATCCTCGGCGCCGTGCTGGTCGTGTCGGCCTTCGTCGGACGGGCCCGGGGCCTCGTGTGGTTGGGCCTGCTGTTGCTGCCGATCGCCTGGGCGATCACGGCGGTGGACCTGACCTGGTGGGAGGGCATCGGCGAGGAACTCGTGGTCGTCGATGATCTCGGCTCGCTCGACGACGAGTACCGATGGGGCGTCGGCGAGTTCCACGTGAACCTGGCCGACCTCGACCTCGACGGAGAGACCCGAGAACTGGCGATCGGCCTCACGATCGGCGAGCTGAAGATCTGGGTGCCGGAAACCTTCGAGACCGACATCGACCTCGACGGCAACCTCGGTTCCGTGATCATCGATGATCAGGGCGCCCGACGCAACGACGATGGCCACGAGGTCGCGATCGACCGCACCACGGGTGACCCGAGCGGCGGCACGCTGTTGCTCGATGTCGACCTCGGTATCGGCGAGGCCGAAGTGATCATCTGCGGAAGCGAGACCGTGCCGTGCCCGTGATCAGCTTCTGGATGCTCGGCCTCATGATCGCCGTCCTGCTCGACCAGCTCACCAAGGAACCCTGATGGACTCACACCCGATCGACCCCGTCGCTCTCGTCACCGGACTCTTCTTCGGTCTCGCCGGCCTGGCGATCCTCGCCGAATCCCAGTGGGACGACATCGACGTCACCGCGTTCACCGCGGCCGGCGTGATGCTCGTCGGACTGGCGCTGTTGGGTCTCGTGGTCGCCCGGTTCCTCCAAGGAGCCGCCGACCCCGTCGACGACGCGGCCCACGACGACCCTACGCCACCGACCTGAACGGCACCGACCTGAACGCCACCGCCGCAGCGACAGGGGCCACCGCGATCGGCCGCTACCGTGTCGCCGTGCGTCTCTTCGACACGGCTCGCGCCGAGATCGTTCCGTTCGAACCGGGCGAGGTGGTCTCGATCTACGTCTGTGGCATCACGCCCTATGACTCGACCCACCTCGGCCACGCCAACACCTACATCACCTACGACCTGTTGATCCGGCGGCTCGAAGATCTGGGCCACACGGTTCGTCTCGTGCGCAACATCACCGATGTCGACGACTCGATCCTCCCGAAGGCCCGCGAGCTCGGCATCGACTTCCTCGAGCTCGCTGCGGCCGAGACCGCTCGCTTCCACGGCGACATGGTGGCCCTCGACACCCGTCCGGTCGAGGCGGAACCCCACGCCACGAAGTGGGTGGGCGAGATGGTCGAGCTCATCTCACGGCTCGACGCCGGCGGTCATGTCTACGTCGACGACGGCACCGTCTTCTTCGACGTTGCGACGTTCGACTCGTTCGGCGCGGTGTCGGGCTACGACGAGACGACGATGATCGATCTCGCCCGCGAGAGAGGCGGAAAGCCCGACGACCCGCGTCAGCGCAATCCGCTCGACTTCGTCCTCTGGCAACCGTCGCTCGACGACGAACCGAGCTGGGATTCACCGTGGGGACCGGGTCGCCCCGGCTGGCACATCGAGTGCAGCGCGATGTCGATGGGCATTCTCGGCGACACGATCGACCTCCACGGTGGCGGCAGCGACCTGATCTTCCCCCATCACGAGTGCGAACGAGCGCAGAGCGAGGCGGCGACCGGCGTGCCGTTCGTCCGACACTGGATGCACTGCGGCCTGGTCGCCTACGAGGGCACGAAGATGTCGAAGTCGCTCGGGAACCTCGTGTTCATCAGCGAGCTCTCGAAGACGGCCGATCCCAGAGCCATCCGGCTGGCGCTGATGGGACATCACTATCGCGACGACTGGGAGTGGTTCGACTCCGACATCGACGACGCCGCGGCGATTCTCGACCGGCTCCTCACCGCGAGGGATCACACGAGCGGACCCGATCCCGCGCCCTACGCCGCGCGGGTGCGAGACGCACTCGACGACGACCTCGATGGCCCGACGGCTCGTGCCGCGCTCGTCGAGTTGGGCGACGCGATAATCGCCGGGGGCGACGACACGACCGCACCTACGGTGTTGGCAGAGCTCGGCGCCCTGGTGGGCGTCCGCCTCGACCACCCGTCCACTCCCTTCACCTGATGCGCCTCTACGACACCCTCAGCGGAGAGATCCGCCCGCTCGAACTCCGCGACGAGGGCAAAGTGTCGCTCTATGCCTGCGGGCCCACGGTCTACGACCATCCCCATCTCGGCCACGCTCGGCAGGCGTTCACGTACGACATCGTGCGTCGCTACCTCGAGTGGACAGGTCTCATCGTCCATCACGTCGCCAACGTCACCGACATCGACGACAACATCATCAACCGGGCCAACCGCGAGGGCGCCACCGAATCGGAGATCGCGACCACGTGGAAGGCCGTCTACGACGCGGCGATCTTCGACTCGCTCGGCATTCTCCGTCCCCACGACCGGCCCCACGCCACCGAGTACGTCGATCAGATGGTCGACTTCGTCCAGGCCCTCGTCGACAACGGCAGCGCCTACGCGAACGAAACCGGCGTCTACCTCAGGGTGCACGCCGTGAAGGACTACGGCGCGCTCGTGCACCGCAGCGTCGACGAGCTGCGTGAGGGTGCCGGTGCGCGCGTCGAGGTCGACGACGCCAAGGAGGACCCGCTCGACTTCGCGCTCTGGAAGACGGCGAAGCCGGACGAGCCGAGCTGGCCGTCACCGTGGGGCGATGGACGCCCCGGCTGGCACATCGAGTGCGTCGCCATGAGCCTCGATGTGCTCGGCGACGGGTTCGACCTCCACGGTGGGGGCACCGATCTCGTGTTCCCGCACCACACCAACGAGCGGGCCGAGGCAATCGCCGCCGGCCGCGAGTTCGCCCGCCACTGGATGCACAACGCGATGCTCAACATCGGCGGCGAGAAGATGTCGAAGTCGCTCAACAACTTCACGACCATCCAGGATCTGCTCGACGAGCATCCGCTCAATGCCCGTGCCCTCCGTCTGCTGCTGTTGCAGACGCACTATCGCAAGACCATGGAGATCAACGCCGAGGTGATGGCCCAGGCGCGCGGCGCCGTCGAGCGCCTCGACGCCATGGCCCGCAAGGCCGACGCCGCCGACCTCGACCTGCACGGCGCAGCGCTCGATTCCGCGGCGGTCGAGGCCTTCCGCTCCGCGATGGACGACGACATGGGCACACCCGAGGCGGTCGCCACCATCTTCGAGACCGTGCGCCGGGCCAATGCCGCGCTCGATCACGACGATCCTGCGGCGGCCTCGCTCGTCGCCACGGTGATCGATCTGGCCGGTGCACTCGGTCTGACGATCGGGGCGTCCAGCGCCGGCGTCGACGACGCCGAGATCGACGCCCTCGTCGAGGCTCGCACCGCCGCCCGCGAGGCCAAGGACTTCGCCGAGGCCGACCGCGTACGCGATGAACTCACCGCCCGCGGCATCGTGGTGGAGGACACCGCCAACGGTCCGGTCTGGCATCGCGGCTGATCTCGTCAGCCCGAGGCCTGAGGTGTCGAGCGTCTAGCGTCGGCCCATGTCGCTTCTCGATCCGCCGGTGACCCTGCACCCGCTGCCGCCCCAGGCTGACGACGTTCCCTGGCCGACCACCGACTGGCCCACCGGCCCGATCCCCGACAGCGTGGACCGCGACGCCCTCGACGCACTCCTCGATCGAGCCTTCGGGCCCGATCCCGACCCCGGTTTCGGCGAGTCCCACGCCACCATCGTCGTGAAGTCCGGACGGATCGTGGTCGAGCGCTACGGACTCGACATCGACGAAACCACACCGCTGCTGTCGTGGTCCATGGCGAAATCCGTCACCCACGCCCTGGTCGGCATCCTCGTCGAGGCGGGCCGTCTCGCCCCCGATGAGCGTGCCGCAGTGCCCGAGTGGTCCGACCCCGACGATCCTCGCCATGGGATCACTCTTCGCCATCTCCTGCGCATGACCGACGGTCTGGAGTTCAACGAGGCCTATGCGTTGCCGGCGAGCGGCGAGGGTGCGCCCTGGTCGCACTGCATCGACATGCTCTTCGGCGAAGGCATGGACGACCCGGCCGGCTACGCGGCGGCCCGTCCGCTCGCCCACCCGCCGGGCACGGTCTTCAACTACTCGAGTGGCACGTCGAACATCGTCGCCCGCATCGTCGGCGATCTGATCGGACGGGGGGACGAGGCGCGGACATGGATGCACGAGCACCTGTTCGCACCGATCGGGATGACGTCCGCCGACCCGCGCTTCGCCGAGTCGGGCGACTTCGTCGGATCGAGCTACCTCTACGCCACCGCCCGGGACTGGGCCCGTTTCGGACTGCTCCACCTGCGCGGCGGCCACTGGGACGACCGCCAACTCGTCCCCGCGGAGTGGGTCGACTCCGGCCGCGCCACACGAGCCCGAGACGTCGACGGTGGCGAGTACGGCGAGCACTGGTGGACCTCGTCCGACGGCCGCGGCCGTTTCTATGCCAGTGGGTTCGAGTGGCAGCGGGTGGCGTGCGTGCCCTCGAGCGACCTCGTGGTCGTCCGGCTCGGCAAGACCGCCGAGGAGGACTACCCCACACCGGTGGCCTGGTTCGACGAGTTGCTCGCTCTCTTCGACTGATCATGGCAAGATCGTCATCGCGGGTCATTCACCCTCGGCGCTGTCGTGCCGATAGGTCTCTGTGGACGACGTGCTCGAAACTCCTCGTCGGAGCCTCGGCTCGAGGCTGACGCGCATCACCGCGCTCCTGGCCGGTCTCGCCATCGCCACGGCGATCACGCTGAACCAGACCACCACCGAAACCTCGAATCCGACGACATCGGTCGCCCGGGTGGTCACCTCGACGCCCGATCAGCCCACGCCATCGACGGTCGTCATCGGCGATGCCGTCGTCGATTCGATGACCACCACCAGCACGTCGACGACCACGACCATCGATGCGGCGACGACCACCCAGAGCACCCCGGTGCCCCCGTCGAGCACGGTCACCACCCGACCGACGACCACCGGCGTGGTCCCGTCGACCACCGTCGGACCGACTCTTCCCCCGCGCCCCCCGACGAGTACGACGACCGTGGCCACGACGGTCGCACCGGCGACCACATCCCCACCGCCGACGACGACCGTCGCCTCCGGCTACTTCGCGCAGATGTATCTCGGCAGCAACGGCGCCGGCCCGGCCAACTGGGTTCTTCCCGTCGGCAGCGGGACCACACAGGGCCCATTGCCGAACTACGACACGAACCACGACGACGACCCCGGTCGGACCATCGTGCGCACCGCCGGCGATCCGTTGCCCGACGTGCATCGCGTCCAGTTCTGGAACGTGCCCGTGAAGGAGTCCTACCACGCCGTGGGAACCCCCCGCCTCGAACTGTGGGCGGCCGCCGCCGACTTCGATCGAAACGCGACCATCGAGCTGACCGCCAGCCTCTCGACCTGCCACGGCTACCTCGAGTGCGAGGAGCTGAGCACCCGCTCCGTGGCGTTCCGCCAAGCGGACTTCGGCGGAGGCTTCGGCCGGGTCTCCGTGGTGATGCCGGCGATCGACACCATCGTGCCCGCCGGCGACTATCTCCTCATCGGGCTGAGTGTGCCGCTGACGTCGGGCGGCGACGCCTGGGTGGCCTTCGACTCCTCGGACTATCCGAGCAGAGCCTTTCTCGACTGAGCGACGGTCGGCGTGCGAACCCCGCGCACCGCCAGCAATGCACCGGACAGGAGCAGCAGCTCGCCGATCACGAGCGTGAACCCGGGCAGCGTGCCCGTGACGAGGTGCACGAAGACGAACGCGGTGAGCGGTTCGAACACGAGGAGTTGACCGGCCAACGCCCGCGGGACATCGACCACCGCCCGATTCCACAGGCTCGTCGCGAGCCACGACGGTACGACGGCAAGGAAGAAGGCCAGGGCCGCCAGCCCCGCCGGATTGCCCGGGATTCCACCGAGGAATCCGAGCGCCAACAGCGGGATCGAACAGACACCGCTCGCCACTCCCACCGCGCTGGACCACCGTTGAGGCCCGAGGTCGGGGCGGGTCCGCAGGTGTTCGGTGAGGTGAAGGGCATACGCACAGAACCCGGCGACGCCGAGACCGGCAACCCCCAGCCCGACGATCACGCCGCCGACGCCCCGGCCATCGGACGGCCAGGAGTCCCGATGGATCACGACGTGGGAGATCAGCGTGAGCCCGACGGACGGCACCAACGCCAGGAAGCCGGTCCCGTCGCGATGAGCACCCACCACCGCGTAGACGACGGGAATCGATCCGACGACGGCGATCGTCGGCCCGGCGCCGGCCATCGAGATCGCGGTCAGCTCGGCCAGGTAGAGACCGACCGAGCCACCCACCGCGTGCAATCCCGCCGTCGCCCACGGGATACCGGCGAACCCACCGGTGCCGTGCAGGAGCGCGGCCGCAACGAGACCGAAGATGGCGAACCGGGATCCGGCGATGAGCATCGGCGTGGCGCCGTCCACCAACCCGACGACCGCGTAGGACGTGCCCCAGCACGTGCCGGCGAGCACCAACGAGGACACGGGGGACGGAGCACGACGCATCCGCTCACAATGACCGACGTCGCCCGGCGCATGGCTGCGTTCTCCGCCCCTGCACTGCGTCTTGACGCAGTATTACTGCGCATCTACGGCAGCTGATGGCAGACTCATGCGCATGGAACCGCTCGATGAGATCGATCGACGAATCGTTGCCACCCTGCGGGCCGACGGGCGGATCACGGTCAACGATCTCGCCGATCGCATCGGGCTGTCCGGTTCCCCGACACTGCGCCGCCTGCGCCGCCTCGAGTCCGCGGGCGTGATCCGCGGCTATCGCGCCGACATCGAACCAGAGGCCATCGACCGCGGGTTCAGCGTGTGGGTGACCGCCCGGTTGGCGGTGGGCGATCCCGAGGCCCAACACGGGTTCGAGGCGGGGCTACGGGCGCTCGATGCCGTCACCGAGGCCCACCACGTCACCGGTGATGTCGACTACCTCATCCGTGTCGACGTCGCCGACCTCGACGCCTACGACCACGTCATCCGCAACGAACTGGCCACGCTGCCCGGGCAGGCCCACATCACCAGCTACGTGGTGACCAGCACCGCGATCACGCCCCGCTGACCAGTGCTTGCTACCCGAGTGCTTGCTAACCCAGTGCGTAGATGAAGCCGGCCCGGGTGCCCACCACGATGCGGCCGTCCCAGACCGCCGGCGTCGATTCGATACAGCCGGACAGCTCGACCTCCCACAGCAACGGTGGGTCGACCATCGTGTCGCTGACGTCGAACCCCCGCAGCATCCCGGCACAATCGCCCTGGATCCACACGTCGTCCACGATGACCGGCGACTGCCACGTCGGTCCGGCCAGCTCCTTCGACCAGCGTTCCTCGCCCGTGTCGCGATCCAACCCCAGGATCCGGCCGCTGTCGGTGGGCACGATCAGCAGGTCACCGTGGAGCCCGGGCGTGGCCCACACCCCGGAGTCCAGACGAGGGCGCTCGTCGACACCCCAGACCAGCGGGTCGTCGGGACGGCTCGGGTCGAGCTTGATGATCTGTCCGACCTCCTGGCTGCGGGCATTCCCCCGCTCGTACTCGATGCCGGCGTAGATCATCCCCTCTTCGTCGATCACGAGTGACGCGTCGATGTCGTCGCCGGCCCAGTAGCGGAACACCCGCGTGGGATCGATCCCGTCCTCGAGACCGGACAGGTCCCACCCCTGAATGAGGCCTCCGGAGTTCGCGAAATAGACGACGTCGCCGGAGATCGCGACCGAGTTCTCGATCGAGACGTTGCCGTCGACGACCTGCAGCAGTTCATCGTCCCAGCCCGGCGTGTTGAACACCAGGACGGGATCGACCGTGACCCGGCCGTCGGTGTCGTAGCCCCGGTTGAGTTTCACGATGTGGAACTGGCTGTTCTCGCCGCCGATGAAGAGGTGGTCGTCGATGACGAGCCCGGCGCCGTCCCAGTCGTTGTTCCACTTCGTCGGCGAGACGTCGTCGGCGGCCAGCGCCCAGAGCTCTCGTGGCTCGTCACCGTCGAAGGCCACCACCCGGTAGAAGTTGTCGCGACTGCCGGTGTAGAGCAGCGGGTACCCGTCCGGGTCGATCGTGACCGACCCCTTGATGATGTCGCCGGTCGGGAAGTCGGGCAGCAGTCGACTTCCGTCGTCGGCATCGAGGAAGTGCACGTTGCGGCTGTAGGCGCCGACGGCCACCCACGTCGTGCCGTCGCGCTCGAAGATCGACGGCTGGCCGGTCCACCCCGTGCCGCACCAGTTGATGACCTCGCTGCCCACCGACGAGTTGGAACACATGGCACCGCCCTCGGGGAATCGCCACACCACCTCGGGATCGGTCGGCACCGGGCCGGCGCCGTAGAACGTGCGGGTGGGGTTGCCGCGAAACGTGAGGAGACCCTCGACGGTGTTGCCCCACGGCTGGCCGGCCGACGCGGGATCGACCCACCCGTCGTAGGGAGCGGTGGTGGTCGTGGTGGTCGGGCTGCTCGTCGTGACCGTGGTGCTCGAACTCGTCGCCGTGACCGTCGACGTCCCGCTCGGGTCGGCGATGCTCGCGTCGGGGACGACGACATCGTCGGTGGGGTCGGGCCAGACGAGGGTGAGCAGCAACAGCACGGCAACGGCCGCCAGTCCGATGTTGAGGCGTCGAAGTGTCGAACTCAAACCACGAGTCGGAGCTGGTGAACCGTAGGCTCGTCCGTATGACCACCAGGCCCACCCCCAGCCGTGGCACCCTGCTGTGGCGTGGCTTCACCCGGGCTTGCGCGGTGTGCGGCGAGCGCGGCCTTACCCGCCGAGGGGTGACGCTTCTCGAGGATTGCCCGCGGTGTGGCTTTCACTTCGAACGCAAGCCGGGACACTTCGTGGGTGCGGTCGGCATGAGCACCATCGCCACGTTCGGTCTGCTGCTCATCACCCTGGTGGCCGGCGTCGCCATCAGCTGGCCCGATGTGAGCCTCGTCGGACTCCTGTTGCCGATGCTGCCCATCGCCGTGCTGGTCCCGTTGCTCCTCCACCCCACGGCCAAGACGCTGTGGGTCGCCGTCGACCTTCTCATGAACCCGCTCGAGCCCGGCGAGGCTGTCGGAGGCACCGAGGAACGCACGGCGAAGAAGGGGTGACCGGGCCGAGCTGACCGCATCGGGGATCTCGTCGAGCTCCCGACGCGGGACCCACGGCGCCGGATTCGTGGTGCTGCCGACGGCACCGTGGCGGCGCGGTCGACCGGGGGCCGTTGGTACCGCCGCCCGTCGGTCGACGAGCGTCCATCCGCTCGGGGGCGTCGAACGCGACAGATGTTCCTCGCAGAGTGGGGTGCCGTAGCGTTCGCCCGCCTGGTCGTCGAGGGACACGAGTTCGGCCCGTCGATCGCCGCGATGCAAGAGCAGCACGCCGGCCCCGGGACGAGAACATCCAGGACGAGCGCACGACGACATACGTCGACCGTAATGGCGCGACAACCCCGAACGGTGGACAGCCACGCTGAGTACCCTCGTGCTCGCATGATCGTTGCCTTCGATGCCGACGACACCCTCTGGCACAACGAGGATCAGTTCGATTCGACCCACCGGGCGTTCGAACAGCTGCTCGCCGAATGGGGAACGGCAACCGAGGTCTCGGCGCGCCTCCACGAGGTGCAGATGCGCAACCTCCGCCGCTACGGCTACGGCGCCAAGGCCTTCGTGCTGTCGATGACGGAGACGGCGATCGACCTGTCCGGCGGCGCGATCCCGGGGTCCGAGATCGCCCGCATCATCGACTTCGGTCATGCCATCCTCGACCGGTCACCCGAACTGCTCGACGACGTCCTCGACGTGCTCGACCGGCTCTCCCACCACACGCTGATGCTCATCACCAAGGGCGATCTCTACGCACAACACGCTCGGATCGCCGAGAGCGGTCTGGCCGAGCGGTTCTGGCGCATCGAGGTCGTGGCGCAGAAGGACGTCGACACCTATGCGCGTTTGCTCGACCTGCACCGGGTTCCCATCGACGATTTCGTCATGGTCGGCAACTCGCTGCGTTCCGACGTGCTGCCGGTGATCGAGCTCGGCGGACGGGGGGTGCACGTGCCCTACCACGTCACCTGGGTCCACGAGATCCACGACGGCGACCACGGCCACGACATCCCCACCATCGACCGCCTCGGCGACCTCCCCGACCTGCTGGCGGACTGGACATGACCACCTGGCAGCTGGCCCAGCTCAACGTGGGGCGACTTCGTGCACCGGTCGATCATCCCGACACGGCCGGATTCGCCGACAACCTCGATCCCGTGAACGCCGCCGCCGAGGCTGCACCGGGGTTCGTCTGGCGGTTGAAGGACGACAGCGGCAACGCCACCGGCTTCGTCCGCGACGGCGATCCGCTGCGCATTCTCAACCTGTCGGTGTGGGATTCGATCGAGAGTCTGAAGGCGTTCACCTACGGCGACGGTCATGTCGAGTTCATGCGCCGTCGTCTCGAGTGGTTCGAGCCACGCGACCGCGCCCATCTGGTGCTCTGGTGGGTGCCCGCCGGCCACGAGCCGTCGATCGACGAGGCCGAGTCCCGACTCGCTCGGCTCGAGGCCGACGGCCCGAGCCCGAGCGCCTTCACGTTCGCCCGTCCGTTCCCCCCTGACGCCGACCCACCCCGATGAGAAAGCTCGAGGGGCCCGAGCTCGCGGCCTACGACCTCATCGACTTCTCGCTGGCCGAGCGGGTGCGCATCATCCGCGTGCCGGCCCTCGCGCCGGGAAGTTCGGGCATGACCATCGGTCGGTTCGTGTTCCTGACGACCGACGTCGATCGCTCCGGCGGCCGCACCCTGCTCGCCCACGAACTGGTCCACGTCCGCCAGTACGCAGAGGTCGGGGTGGCCCGCTTCCTGCTCCGCTACTTCCGCGATTACGTGGTCGAACTCCGCCGCCTTCGCAACCACCGCCGGGCCTATCTGGCCATTCCCGCCGAGGTCGATGCCCGGGCCGAGGCGGCGGCGTGGGCGGCTCGACGGTGACGCGCGTCATACCCGCGGCTCACTGACCGGCTGCGGACCTACCCTCCACCCCGATGAGCTTCCTCGACCCCCCGGCCCGGCAATTCTCGCCGCGGGTGATCCAGATCGTGGCCCTCATCGGCGTCGCGGCGAGTTCGTTCACGATCACCGTGCTGTCGGCGGCGCTGCCCGACATCGCCGAGGACCTCGACTCGTCGACGAGCACCATCACATGGGTGATCGCCGGCCCACTCCTGGCCTTCGCCGTGTTCACGCCGATGGCGGGAAAGTTGGGCGATCTCTACGGCCACCGCCGGATGTACCTGATCGGTTTCACCGGTGCCGCCGTGTTCTCGTTCGCGACCGCCGCTGCACCCAATGCCGGCTTCCTCATCGCCGGCCGCATCCTCGCCCAGGCGTTCTCGTCGTCGACCGGCCCGTCGGCCCTGGCGATCATGATGCGGGCCTTTCCCGACGACGAACGCACGTCGGTGGCCGGGGTCTGGAGCGCGGTGCTCGCCGCGTCGCCGGCGCTCGGCGTGGTCATCGGCGGTCCGCTGATCGATGCCACCAGCTGGCGGACACTCTTCCTCATCCAGGGCGTCGGCATGGTGGTCGCCGTGATCGTCTCGTCACGGGTCCTGCCCGAAAGCGAACGCCGCGACGACCTCACCTTCGATCTGCTCGGTGGGGTCTTCCTCGGGGTGGGCATCGCCGCGATACTCATCCCGCTCAATCGGGCCGGATCACTCGGCTGGGACCATCCGGTGGTGTGGGGTGGTCTGGTCCTCGCGCCGGTCGCCCTCGCCCTCTTCATCCGGTGGGAACAGCGCACCTCCCATCCACTCATCGAGCTGCCTGTGCTCGCCGAGCGCAACGTCGCCCTGCCACTCGTGAGCCAACTCTTCCTCAACGGCCCCTACATGGCCGGACTCGTGCTGACCTCGTTGATGCTCGGCGCCGACTCGACGTTCGCCTACAGCACGACCGCGATCTCGCTGATGATCCTTCCCCGACCGATCATGTTCGCGCTGGGTGCATGGCTGGCCGACCGGCTGGTGAACCGGTTGGGGGCGCGGCCGGTGGTGATCCTCGGTTGCGTCGGCATCTTCGCGGGCCTGGCCGCCATCGGACTCGGCGCAGTGACCACCTCACTCGTGTTCGTTGTGGTCGGCGTGAGCATCGCGGGAACCGGCAGCGGTATCGCCCGGCCGCCGATCATCGCGGCGCTCACCGATGCGGTGGGCGAACAGGACATGGGTGTGGGCACCGGCATGTTGAACATGACCGGTCAGATCGGCGCCGCCGCGGGGATCAGCCTGCTCTCCGCCCTCGTCACCGAGGGATCGACGCCGGGCCAGTTCCTCGCCGTCTTCCTGATCGCCGCCGGTGTCTCGGTGCTGGCGATCATCACCGCCGGCGCGATCAGATTCCCGGACCCGGGTCCGCCGGACCGAGGCGAGCCGACGCGGTCCAACGCGAGCCTGCCGACCGCGCCCGACCTGGCGACGGTCGACACCCCACGAATTCGTCAGTAGTCGTAGAAGCCCTGGCCGCTCTTGCGACCGAGCTGACCGGCGCTCACCATGCGGCGCAGCAGCGGCGGCGGCGCCAGGAAGCGCTCCTGGTACTCGCCGTACAACGACTCGGCCGTCCACAACACGATGTCGAGCCCGACCATGTCGGCGAGGGTGAGCGGGCCCATCGGGTGACCGGCGCCGAGCTTCATGGCCTCGTCGATGTCCTCGGCCGAGGCGTGGCCGGCCTCGAACATGGCGATCGCCTGGCACAGGTAGGGCACCAGCAACGCGTTGACGATGAACCCGGCCCGGTCCTTGCACAACACGACCCGCTTGCCGAGAACGTCGGTCGCGAACGCAGTAGCGGCCTCGCGCACCTCGGTGGCCGTGCGCTGCGTTTCGATCACCTCGACCAGCTGCATCACCGTGGCGGGGTTGAAGAAGTGCATGCCACACACCGACTCGGGACGACTGGTGGCCATCGCGATGTCGATGATGGGGATCGACGACGTGTTGGTGGTGATCACGGCACCGGCCGGCAGAGCGGCGTCGAGTTCGCGGAAGATCTCGAGCTTGAGTTCGAGGATCTCCGGCGCGGCCTCGATGACCATCTGACATCCGCCCAGATCGGCGATGTCGGTGGTCCATGCGATGCGCGCGATCGCCGCGTCGCGGGCGGCCTCGTCGAGCTTGCCCCGCTCGACGGCCTTGTTCATCGAACCCTCGACCCGAGCCTTGCCCGCCTCGACGGCCTCGGGGCTGATGTCGCGAGCGACGATCGACACGCCGGCCTTCGCCGCCACTTCGATGATGCCACTGCCCATCGCGCCGGCGCCGACGATGCCGAGCGTGTCGACCGCCATCTCAGTCGGCCTCGTCGATCGTGACGGACTGGATGACCACATCGGTGGTCGGCTTGTCGCTGCGATCGGTGTCGACCTTCTGCATCTCGTCGACGACCTCGAGGCCCTTCACGACCTTGCCGAACAGCGAGTACTGGGGCGGGAGGCCGACGCCACTGGCGCCGGAGACGATGAAGAACTGACTGCCGTTGGTGTTGGGCCCGGCGTTGGCCATGGCCAGCGAGCCGATCTCGTAGCGCCCGGGCGAGGGCAGCTCGTCCTCGAACTTGTAGCCGGGGCCACCACGGCCGGTGCCGGTGGGATCGCCGCCCTGACACATGAAGCCGTTGATGATGCGATGGAAGATGATGCCGTCGTAGTAGTGGTAGCGAGCGAGGGTGACGAAGTTGTTGACCGTCTTCGGGGCGGTCGACGCGTCGAGAGAGATCACCAACTCGCCGAGGGTCGTGGTCATCGTCGCCGTGTAGCGCTTCGACGGGTCGATGCACATCTCGGGCGCCGCCGAGAACTCACGCTGCTGCGGGCTCGAACCATCGGCGTTGGGGCATGGGGTGGCCATGGAAATTCCTCTCGTCGGACCGACCGGCACTCGCGGCGGACCCCGGAAAGGGTACGGCGGCGAACGGGGGATCACCCCGTCGAGGTTTCCGGGGTGCATAGGGTGATCCGCGTGCAGGAAATGACCGCTTCCCACGGCACCGTCACCGACCTCGACCACCCGCTGCGGTGTGGCCGCTGCGACGTCGCGTGGCGCGGCGTCGAGGGTGACGTGTGCTGGGTGTGCGGCGACCCCGGCCAGCCGCGCGGCGAGGTCCGCATCGTCGAGGACGATTCGGCCGCCTGACCGAGCCGTCGGCGGATCAGCCGGCGAACAGGTGGGCGGTCCAGACGACCCCGTCGACGATCGCCACGCCGATGCCCACCTCGGTGAACGACGGGTTGACGATGTTCGCCCGGTGCCCGGGGCTGTCCATGAAGGCATCGACGATCACGCCCGTCGTCGGCCCGAAGCCGACGTTCTCGCCGGCGGTGGTCCACGACCCGGCGATGACGTCGTAGATCAGTGTCGAATGGCGGAGCTCACCCTCTTGCACCATGTTCTCGACCCAGGACTGGGCCAGCCCGTCGAGTGCAGTCTCGCGGGTGAAATCGACGAGATCCTCGTTGCCGCGCACGGCGTTCAATGCATCGAGGAAGGCGAGCTCGACCGGGGGCGTCACCGGGCTCGCGGTGGGCAGGCTCGTGGAGGGCAGGCTCGTGGACGGCAGGCTCGTCGACGGCAGGGTCGTCGAGGGAACGGTCGTGCTCGGCACGGGCGTCGTCGACGGGAGAACGGTCGCGGTGGCCGTGACGGCATCGACCGACGCCCCGGTCGTGGCCGGGTCGACGAGAATCCAGCTTCCCAACGTCAGCACGAGCAGCAGAGCGCTCGCGGCGACGATCCCGTGGCGCATTCACTCTCCTGACGGGCCGCATCGAGACGGACCGAGTATTGCAGTGCCGCCCCGTCCGGTCGGCGACCCTCCGGCACCGTCCCGACGGCGACCCTCCGGGTCGCTAGCCTGTCGGCATGACGCTGCACTGGAGTGACGCCCGCACCGAGGTCCATCGAGTCGTCGTCGGACCGATGGACAACAACGTCTTCGTCGTCCGGTGTCGAGAGACCGGTGAGGCGGTCCTGCTCGACGCGGCCAACGAGCACGAGCGACTCCTGCAACTCTGCGAACAGCTGGGCGTGCGAACCGTGCTCGAGACCCACGGCCACTGGGACCACATCCAGGCCGTGCCCGCCGTCCGTGATGCCGGCTATCGCGTCGGCATCACCGCCGAGGACGCGGCCATGCTGCCGAGCTACGACTACCTGCTCGAAGACGAATCGGTCGTCGAGATCGGCCGTCTTCGCATCCACACCCACCACACACCGGGTCACACCCCCGGCTCGATGTCGTTCAGTGTCGAGGACACCCCGTTGCTGTTCACCGGCGACACCCTCTTTCCCGGTGGGCCCGGCGCCACCGGCTTCGAGGGCGGCGACTTCGCCACCATTCTCGAGAGCATCGAGGAACGGATGTTCCGCGTGTTCGACCGCGACACGCTGGTGCTTCCCGGCCACGGCGACGACACCACGATCGGCGCCGAGGCGCCGTCGTTCGACGAGTGGGCCGCCCGCGGCTGGTAGACGCCGTCAGGCGCCGCGCCCCGCCACCGTCACATCGGCGAACGACGTCAGATCGACGTCGGTGATCCCCTGCCAACTCTCGACTCGCAGACGACCGTCCCGCCCGATCACCAGTCCGGTGTCATGGGTCGCCGCGAACACCACGGTGAGCAGGACCGCGACGATCGCGGGGGCGACGACGAAACCCGACACCGGCACCGTCGTGGACGGGGCGAGGAAGGCAACGACCGCGCCGAGGAGCACCACCACCACGCCGAGCCCCACGATCAGCCGAGCGATCGCCCGCCCACCGGCCGAGAACCCGCGCTCGAGCACGAACCGGGGATCGGTGCCCGTGGCCTGCTCCGACCTGTCCTCACTTGCCCTCACCTCATCGACCGCGGCGCGCAGTCGGTCCAGATCGGGTGACGGGATCCGACGAAACCGCGCGACGGTGGTGGCGGCTCGTCCGCCGACCGGTCCGGTCTCGTGCGTGCCGATGATCCGCATCCCGGCATCGTCGCACACCGGCACCACCCGATTCCCGCGTCGTCCGCCCGTGCGGGCCCTTCCGAGGTGGGAGAACTGGGCCGAGTGGTCCATCCGCGTGGACCGTACGACCCGATCACGCGAAGCCTGATGTCATTCGGTCCGAAGAAAGGTCAGCCACCGTCCGCCGAGGACTCGACCACCAGGAGACCCGAACATGAGCACCCGTGATCAGATCGAAGACGCACTGCGCCACGCTCTGGAACCGGGCGAGCGCGTCGAGGCTTTCCGCCCGGTCGTCGCCGGCGGCAAGGTCGAGGATCGGGCCTACGAGACCACCCTCGCGCTGCTCGGCCCGTCGGTCTTCAACCAGGCCCCCAAGGGCGCCATGACCGGTGAGGGTGCCATGCCCAACCGCACCAACCTCGTGGTCGTGACCGACCGCCGGGTCCTCTGGTGCCACAAGGGCCGCATCGGCAACGAGGTCGCGATCTGCGGCTCCGACTCACTCGGTGCGGTCCACCAGGTCGAGATCGTTCCGGCCCGCATCGCGTTGGCGAAGATCCGCTTCACCTTCGCGGACTGGTCCGTCGCCCAGTTCGACCTGCCGTCGGACCACCGGGCCAACGACTTCGCCAACGACATCCTGCGGCTGCTGCTGCGGGTACCCGCCACCGCATAACGACACCCTCCTCGGCGCTGTTTCTCCGCTGCGCCGCTGCTCCGATACCCTCGGCACCACGCTCGAACGACAGGAGTTCATCGTGGCCGAGTCCGTGATTCTCAGCGGTGCCCGCACCCCGATCGGCAGGTTCAACGGCGGACTCGCCGGCCTCAGCGGCACCGAGCTCGGCGGCATCGCCATCGCGGAGGCGCTGAAGCGCGCCGGACTCAGCGGCGACCAGGTCGACTACGTCTACATGGGGCAGGTCGTGCAGGCCGGCGCCGGGCAGGTCCCCGCCCGCCAGGCGGCCGTTGCCGGTGGCATCCCCATGAGCGTGCCGTCGACGGGACTCAACAAGGCCTGCCCGTCGGGTCTCAACGCAATCCAACAGGCACATCGCATGATCGCGCTCGGCGAGGCCGAGATCGTGGTGGCGGGTGGCATGGAGTCGATGACCCAGGCGCCCTACCTCCTGCCCCAGGCCCGCAACGGCTACGGCTACGGCAACGCGACGATGCCCGATTCGCTCACCTACGACGGCCTCTACTGCTCGTTCGAGAACGAACTCATGGGCGCCGGCACCGAACGGCACGCCGCCGAAGCCGACATCGGTCGCGCCGCCATGGACGAGGTGTCGGCCCAGTCCCACGACCGGGCGGCCCGAGCCCAGAAGGACGGCCTCTTCGTCGACGAGATCGTGCCGGTGGCGATCCCCCAACGAAAGGGCGATCCCGTGATCGTCGCGGACGACGAAGGCATCCGGGTCGGCACCACGGCCGAGTCGTTGGGCGGCCTTCGAGCCGCGTTCGCCGACGGCGGCAACGTCACTGCCGGCAATGCGTCGCAGCTGTCCGACGGTGGCGCCGCGGTGGTCGTCACCACCAAGTCGATGGCCGAGAAGCTCGGCGTCGCGCCGCTGGCCGAGATCATCGACTACGCCGAGGTCGCCGGCCCCGACACCTCGCTGCTCACCCAGCCCAGTCGGGCCACCGCCCGTGCATTGGAGCGGGCCGGGATGGCGCTGTCCGACGTCGACCTGTTCGAGTTCAACGAAGCGTTCGCCGCCGTCTCCATCGCCTCGATGGCCGAGCTCGGGCTGCCCGACGACGTCGTCAACGTCAACGGTGGTGCCATCGCCCTCGGACACCCGATCGGCATGAGTGGCACTCGGCTGGCGATCACCCTCGCCTACGAGCTGGCCCGCCGGGGTGGCGGTGTCGGTGCCGCCGCGCTCTGCGGTGGTGGCGGCCAGGGCGACGCCATGCTGCTCCGGGTTCGCTGACCCCGATGGTCGCACTGCACGCGCTGGCGGATCTCGTGCTCATTGCGACGAAGACCACCCGCGCCGGCGAGCAGGATGCGTGGGTCGAGTGGTTGGCGCCGCACGCCGCGGCCCACGATGGTGCCCTCTGGAGGCTGCTCGACCCGGCCCGCCCCGGCCTTCCCGGAGCCGGTCACAGCCACGTCCTGCACCTGCCCGGCGACCGGACCCACGACCACGACCATGCCATCGCGACCGCTCGCAACACAGATCGAGAGGCAGAAGATCGGCAGGCAGTGGTGTTCCATCACGCTGAGATCCAACGCGACCACTGGACCCGCGCCGGCGACGGCATCGTGGTCGACCCCCCGTCCGGCGAGGCCGACGTAGAGGTGAGCGGGCTGATCATCGCCCACGTCTTGAGCACCGATCCGACTCGCATCGACGAGTGGGACGACTGGTACGAGACCCGGCATCTGCCCGACATGATGGAGAGCGGCGCGTTCGTGGCCGGCACTCGTTGGCGCCGAACGAAGCCACGCACGGGCGGCGCCAACCACATGACGATCTACGAGACCGCCGGTATCGGGGTGGACGAAGCCATCCAGCGATCCGCTGCGATCATGCCCGGCCTCATCGCCGACGGCCGCAAGCACGAATGCCATGCCGGCGGACTCACCTGGGCGCTCCAGCGCGCTGGAGAGACAGGCGCATGATGAACAGGCACACGAGGAGAGGGTGCGCGATGAGCGTGGTCGTCGTCGCGGCGATCTGGCTGGCCGGCTGCGGCACCTCCGACGTCGACGTGGCGCCCGCCACGACGACCACCACCACCACATCGAAGCCCACCCCGACAACGACGACGACCCCGACGACGACCCCGACGACCACCACATCGACGCCCACCCCGACGACGACAACCACGCCGACGACGAGCCTGCCCGGCGGGCCACCCGAGCTGCGGATCGACGGGTCACCGATGATCCGCTTCTCCGTCGAGGTGGGCGACGGTGTCGACCTCACCCGAGACGAGGTGGCCCGGTTCGTGGCCGACACCCTCCGGGACGAACGCAGTTGGGTCGGGCGCGGCGTCGGCTTCGAGCTCCTCGACGACGGCGGCGACTTCACGATGATCGTCGCCCTGCCCGATGACGTCGACGAGATGTGCGCCCCGCTCCAGACGGTCGGGCGCTACTCCTGTGCCCGCAACGGATGGATCGCCTTCAACTCGTTGCGCTGGTTCGGTGCCACCGACGACTGGCCCACCGACCTGGAGACCTACCGGCACTATCTCGTGAACCACGAGGTCGGTCACTACATCGTCGGCCCCGACCACGAGTCGTGTCCCGGTGTCGGCGAGGTCGCTCCGGTGATGATGCAACAGACCAAGGGCCTCGACGGGTGCCTGCCCAACGGGTGGGTCGATCCGTAGGCGCGAGTAGCCGTTTGCCGCTGTCCGTGGCACGCTAACGATCGTTCACATCCCGCCATCCGGCGGACCGGACACCGCCCAACGCGGCGGGCCGGGACGAGAACCAAACCCCCGGGAGGGGACATGAGCAAGCTTCTCGAGGGCAAGGTCGCTCTCATCACCGGTGCCGGACGAGGAATCGGCCGCGAACACGCCCTGATGTTCGCCGAGCACGGCGCGTCCGTGGTCGTCAACGACCTGGGCGGCGACATCCACGGCGAGGGCGGCGACGCCAGCCCGGCCCAGGAGGTCGTGGCCGAGATCGAGGCCATGGGCGGCAAGGCCGTCGTCAACGGCGGCAACGTCGCGAAGTTCGACGAGGCCAAGGCCATGATCGATCAGGCCATCGACACGTTCGGCGACATCCACATCGTCGTCAACAACGCCGGCATCCTGCGCGATCGCATGCTGTTCTCGATGACCGAAGAGGACTGGGACGCCATCATGGCCGTCCACCTCAAGGGCACCTTCGGCCCGGCCCACCACGCCTCCGTGCACTGGCGCGCCAAGGCCAAGGCCGGCGAAGAGGTCTACGGCCGCATCATCAACACCGCGTCGCCCTCCGGCATCTACGGCAACGTCGGCCAGACCAACTACGGCGCCGCCAAGGCCGGCATCGCCGCGTTCTCCGTGATCGCCGCGCAGGAGCTCGTGAAGTACGGCGTCACCGTCAACTGTCTCGCCCCCACCGCGGTCTCGCGGCTCACCATCCCGCTGATGGGCGGCGAGGACAACCTCACCGACGAGATGATGGAAGCCATGTCGCCGCGCTGGATCTCGATCGTGACCACCTGGCTCGCCTCGCCCGAGGGTGCCAACGTCACCGGTCGCGTGTTCGACATCCGTGGTCCCAAGCTCGGCATCGCCGAGGGCTGGCACCTCGGCCCGGTCGAGACCCAGACCGACGACCCGTCGGATCTCGGCCCCGTCATGGAGAAGCTGATGAAGGCCGCCCGACTCAACGCCAACATGAACGGCACCGACCACGAGGGCCCCGGCTTCCCCGCCCAATCCATCTGACCCCCCCACCCCGCAAATTGATGCGGGTTGACCACCTTCGCGGTGGTCAACTCCATCAAGTTGCCGGGTTTTGGGGTGGGTGATGGAGGGGCGTCAGGTCTCGGCAAGGGCGTAGGGGACCTGGCAGACGCCGTGGTTGCAGTAGCCGCCGGGGTTCCGGTGGAGATACTGCTGGTGGTACGGCTCGGCGAAATAGAACGTCGGCGCATCGACGATGGTGGTCTCGATCTCGCCGAAACCGCGGCTGCTCAACGCGTCCTGGTAGCGGGCCTTGCTCGCCTCGGCCGTCGCCCGCTGCTCGTCGGAGTAGACGTAGATCTCGCTGCGGTACTGGGTGCCGATGTCGTTGTGCTGACGCATGAACTGGGTGGGGTCGTGGACCTCCCAGAAGACCTTCAGGAGCTGCTCGTAGGAGACCACGCTGGGGTCGAACACCACCAACGCCACCTCGTTGTGACCGGTGCGCCCGGTGCACACCTCTTCATAGGTGGGATTCGGCGTGAAGCCGCCCGCGTAGCCGACGGCTGTCGTGTGGACGCCGTCGAGGCCCCAGAAGAACTTCTCGGCCCCCCAGAAACAGCCGAGGCCGAACAACGCCGTCTCCATCCCGTCGGGGTAGGGCCCGTCGAGCGGCGTCCCCAGGACCAGGTGGGCGTCGGGAACCGGCACCGGATCGGGACGACCGGGCAGGGCGTCCGCCGGCTCGGGCATGGTCTGCTTGTCGCGTCCGAAACGCATGGGCTCTCCTCTTGGGTTCAACGCTGCGTGGTCCAACACTGGCCCAGCGGAGAAGGAAACGCCGCGACACCGCGTTTCGTTCCCGGCTTTCCCGACGGGAGATGACAAGCTGTGGTTGCCCTGCTACTCTGCGTGGTGCCGGAGTGGCCCTCCGGCGACAACCCGTTGGAGGGGAACGACATGAGGCGAATTCTGGCGACCGTGCTGTTCGCGGTGATCGGCACCACCATGGCCGGTACCGGCATCGCGCTGGCGGCCGAGATCGAGGTCACGCCGGCGGCACCGCCGGAAGGCGATGTCGAACTCACGATCGAGGTGACCGACTTCACGCCGGACACGCCGATCTACACCGTGCCCTGCACCGTTCCCGCCGAGGGCGACGAACTCGACCCGTCGACGGCCAACTGCGATCTCACCGAGGTCGTGGCGACGACCACCGACGCGAGCGGCCAAGCGATCATGGTCGTGAACTGGAACATCCCCGCCGAGGGCATCGCCGTCTTCGTGGGCGACGAGGCCCGCACCAATCAGGCGTTCCAGATCGTCACGCCAGGGGCCGACGTCGTCGAGGAGACCGAAGACGTCGTCGAGGAGACCGAACCCGACGTCGAGGTGCTCGGCACGAGCGTGGTGCAGGAGGACGACCTCGCCGACACCGGTCCGCGCGAGATCATGATCCTCGTGATGGTGGCGACACTGCTCATCGGCCTCGGCGTCGCGCTGCGCAGCGCCGCACCGGTCAACGACCCGGCCTGATCGACTTCGCCTGCGCTCCGCGCGGGGCGCTAGCTTCCGACCGGTGAACGATCCCGGACAACCCCGATCCGTGCTCACCCAGATGGGCGCGCACATGCGACGCGTGGGCGACCACGCCGAGTGTTGGCTCCAGGTGTCGCCCGAGATCTGCCACCACGACGTGCCGTTCGCGGCCACGCTCGTGATGCTCGTCGATGTCGGTGCCGGCTGGGCCGCCGAGATGGCCTCCGGCGACGACTGGAGCTTCACGGTCGACATCGGAATCCGGCGGGACCCGACGGGCACCGGTCGCATCACGGGCACGCCGGTCGTGCAACGGGCCGGGCGGACGATCTCGGTGGACCTCCCCATGGTCGACGACGACGGCAACGCCACCGCAACCGGCGTGTCGACCTTCGTTCGCCTGGCCCGTCGCGAACAGGACCCGCCCCGCCCCCACTTCCCGAGCGACTCGATGTCGGTCTGGCAACCGCCGGACGCCCCGCTGGTCGATCTGTTGGCGGCGCAGCCCACCGCGCACGGTCTCCAGGTCGACCATCGTCGAGACCTGCTCAACCCCGCCGGCATCCTGCAGGGAGGGGTGGCCGCGTTGCTGGCCGAACTCGCGGCACTGCGTCAGCTCGAGGCATCCGGTCGTTCGCTCGTCGCCACCAGCTTCGATGTCCGCTACATCACGATGGGGCGCGTCGGCCCGTTCGAGGCCATTGTCGAACCGATCGGCGACGACAATGCCGTGGTGAAGGTGCACGATCGCGGCGCCGACGACGCGATCGTCACCCACAACCTGATCGGCTTCACGGCCGTCTGAGGCCGGCTCAGCGATCGAGGAACGCCTCCTCGCCGTCGAGAGTGACCAACAGATCGCCGGCGAACTCCCGGGACGAGCGACCGACGACGATCCGGTAGCGGCCGGGGTCGACGTACCATCCTGCGGTCTGACGATGCCGGGTGTCGCCGTGGGCCGGCACCGGCATACCTGCCTGAAGGCTCTCCCACTCCTGATCGCCGACGTCGTAGTACGCGAACGCGCGCGGATCGAGCTCGAGCGTCACCGTTTCGGTGGCCCCCGGCTCCAGCGTGATCTTGCGGAAGGCCTTGAGCTCCCGCACGGGGCGGAGCACCGACGGGTCGATCGGCTCGACATAGACCTGCACCACTTCGGACCCCGACCGATCACCGGTGTTGGTGACATCGACGGCCACCGTGATCGTGTCGCCCGGTGCGGCGTGGGTGGCACCACGGGGCGCACCGATCGAGAAGCTCGTGTAGCCGAGGCCGGAACCGAAGGCCACCGCGGGCTCGATGTCCATGACGTCGTGGAAACGATGGCCGACGAACAGGCCCTCGCCGTAGCGCACCACGCTGTTCTCACCCGGATAGTTCGGGTAGGCCGCGAAGTGTTCGTAGCGGGCGCCGATCGTCGTGGGTGCCCGGCCACTCGGTTCCACGTCGCCGAGCAGCATGTCGACCACCGCATCGCCGAGTTCCTGTCCGCCGAACCCGACGCTGAGCACCGCGGCGGGCGCATCGAGCCAACTCATGTCGTGGGGGGCGCCGACGTTCACCACCACGATCGTGCGGGGGTTGGCCGCGCACACCCGCCGGATCAGTTCGGGCTGATCGCCCGGGAGTTCCCAGAGGTCGCGATCGCGGCCCTCGGTCTCCCAGTCGTCGTTGGTGCCGACCACGACGATGGCGATGTCGCTGGTGGCGGCGAGCGTTTCGGCCCGGCCGAGCAGGTCCTCCTCGACCAGGGTGACCACGCCGACGGTGAAGCCACCGAGCAGGACCGCGTCGCGGTTCGAGAACTCGACCACCACCTCGACCGGCACCCCGGCCCTGAGCTCGAGCGGGCCAGGGATCTCTGCGCTGCCGAATCCGAAGTACGCGGTACCCGAGGGCACGTCGCCCTGGGTCGCGTCGATGACGACCTCGCCGTCGACGAGCACCCGGGCCCGCCCGCACTGCACCAATCGGAACTCGTGGAGACCGTCGACCGCAGGCACGACGGTGCACGACGCCCGGACCGAGAAGGATTCCGCCGACACACCCTCCGCCGGCGGGCCGAAGGCCAGCATCTCGAGCGTCGACCGCTGCAGGGTGACGACCGGGTCGCCCTCGAGGTCCTGCCCGTCGTGGTACGCAAACGACACCTTGCCGTCGACCAGCGGACGGCCGAGCGGCGGCGTGGTCCGGTCGATGTCGCTGCCCTTCTCCCAGTTCACCTCGACACCGGGAAGCCGTTCGGCCAGCGCGTCGAACGGTGATGTCGCCCGATACGAGTTGACCTTGGCCGAGCCGCCACCCATCACCTTGGCGCTGAAGGCGTTGGGCCCGATCATCGCGATCTTGGTGAGTGATCCGCCGTCGAGGGGGAGAATGCCGTCGTTGCGCAGGAGCACAGAACCGGCCGCAGCCGCAGCCCGGATGACCGCCCGGTCCTCGGCGCGGTCGAGGGTCTCTTCCGTGAAGTCGCCGTCGCCGTCCAGGGCCCCGGTGCGTTCCATCGCGCGCAGCACGTCGAGCGTGATCCGGTCGAGCGCCGCGGTGGCGACCTCGCCCGCCTCGATCGCCGCGAGCAGGGCAGGACCGTAGAACTTTCCCTCGCCGGGCATCTCGAGGCTGAGACCGGCGTCGGCCATGGCGACCGTCGAGCGAGCCGCGAACCAGTCGGTGACCACGAACCCGTCGAACCCCCAGTCGTCGCGCAGGACCGACGTGAGGAGCCACTCACTCTCCGAACAGAAGGTGCCGTTGAGCCGGTTGTAGGCGCTCATGACCCCCCAGGCACCACCGTCCTTGACCGCGTGCTCGAAGGGCACCAGGTAGACCTCGCGCAGCGTGCGCTCGTCGACCTGTGTGTCGATCGAGTTCCGCTCGAACTCGGAGTCGTTGCCCACGAAGTGCTTCGGCGTCGTGGCGACGCCCTTCGACTGCACGCCCTCGACGAACGCTGTGGCGAGCCGACCGGTCAGCACGGGGTCCTCGCTGTAGCACTCGAAGTTCCGGCCGCCCTTCGGCGAACGATGGAGGTTGATCGTCGGCGCGAGCAGCACGTGGGCCTTCTTCGCCCGCGCCTCGTCGCCCAGCACCTCGCCGAGTCGCTCGACCAGAGCCGGATCCCACGTCGCGCCGAGCGCGGCGCCCGAGGGGATGCAGGCCGTCATCGCCCCTGTGCCCATCAGCCCGTCACCGCGCGCCCCGTTCGGCCCATCGGTGACCTTCATCTTCGGGATTCCGAGACGATCGTTGGCTCGGGTGTGCCACATGTCCGACCCGGTCACTGTCGCCACCTTCTCTTCGGTGGTCATGTCGGCCAGCAGCTGTTCGATGCGCTCACTCATACCGGTGAGCCTCGCACCGCCGAACGATGACCGCTAGCTGACGACTCGTCAGAAACGGCGTCGTCGCCATACGATGACGATCATCTCGATCGGAGGACGGCTCACAATGCTCGACGTGATCATCAAGGGTGGCACCGTTGTCGACGGCACCGGCGCTGCCGGAATCCAGGCGGACATCGGCGTCCGTGACGGCCGCATCGTGGCCATCGGCAACGTCACCGAGGACGCGGCGGAGACGATCGACGCCACCGGCCTCACGGTGTGCCCGGGGTTCGTCGACCCCCACACCCACTACGACGCCCAACTCTTCTGGGATCCGCATTCCACACCGTCGAACTTCTTCGGGGTCACCTCGATGATCGCCGGCAACTGTGGCTTCACGCTCGCCCCGCTCGGCGACGAAGCCGACGGCGAGTACCTCAAGCGCATGATGGTGAAGGTCGAGGGCATGGCCCTCGAGGCGCTCGAACAGGGCGTGCCGTGGAACTGGCACTCCTTCGGGGAGTACCTCGACCGCGTCGATGAGAACGGCACCGCCATCAATGTCGGATTCCTGGTCGGTCACTGCGCGCTGCGCCGAGTCGTGATGAAAGACGATGCCGTGGGCAAGGAAGCGACCACCGAGCAGGTCGCCGCGATGCGCCAGATGCTGAAGGAGTCGATCGAGGCCGGCGGCATCGGCTTCTCGACCGGACGTTCGTTCACCCACAACGACTGGGACGGCAACCCCGTGCCGAGCCGGTGGGCCGCCGAGGAGGAGGTGCTCGAGCTCTGCCGCGAGACCGCCCGACACGACGGCACCACCCTCGAGTGGGTCGCCGACGGCTGTCTCAACGGGTTCAACGACGACGAGGTCGAGTTGATGACCAAGATGTCGGTCGAGGGCAACCGGCCGCTCAACTGGAACGTCCTGACGATCGATTCCGCCCGGCCCGAGGCCTACCTCAACCAGATCCAGGCCTGCGAGAAGGCGAACGAGGCGGGCGCACGGGTGGTCGCACTGACGATGCCGATCCTGGTCGGCATGAACATGAGCCTCGGCTCGTTCTGCGCCCTGCACCAGCTGCCCGAGTGGAAGACGATCTTCGGTCTCGACTACCCCGAGCGCATCGAGAAGCTGCGTGACCCCGAGGTCATCACCTGGCTCGAGAACCAGTCGGCCCTGCCCGAGGCGGGCGTGTTCAGTCGTCTCACCGGGTGGGACAACTATCTGGTGGGCGACACCTACAGCGATGCCAACGAGGGCCTCAAGGGTCGCCGACTCGGCGACATCGCCCGCGAGCGCGGCAAGCGCGCGTTCCACACCATGGTCGAGATCTCGATCGAGGACGACCTTCGCACCGTGTGGTGGCCGCTGCCCACCGACGACGATCCCGAGAGCTGGCGTCTGCGGGCCGAAGCCTGGGAGCACGACGCGGTCATGATCGGCGGCTCCGATGCCGGCGCGCACCTCGACCGCATGGCCGGCGCCACCTACACCACCGCCTGGCTCGACGACTGCCTACGGGGCCGCAGGCTGACCACCATGGAGAACGCGATCCGCCACATCACCGACGTGCCGGCCCGCCTCTTCGGCCTGCGTGATCGTGGCCGTCTCGCCGAGGGGTACTTCGCCGACATCGTCATCTTCGACCCCGACGAGATCGGTGCCACCGAGGTCGAACTCGTCTTCGACCTTCCCGGCGACAGCAAGCGCCTCTACGCCGAGGCCACCGGCATCAAGCGCGTGCTCGTCAACGGGGTCACGACCGTCGTCGACGGCACCGTCACCGATGCCCTCCCCGGCAAGGTGATGCGCTCGGGTGTCGACACCGACACCGTGGTCGCTTCCTAGTCCCCGACGATCGCCGCGAACCCGGCGGCGCCGATGTTGCCGCCGGACAGGATCACGCCGACACGTTCGGCGGGTCCGACCGCGCCCGCCATGACCGCGGCGAGCGCGGATGCGCCGCTCGGCTCGAGCACGACATTGAGACGCTCGAACGCGAACACCATCGCGTCGCGGATCTCGGCGTCGGTCACGGTGACGATCTCGTCGACCCGTTCGCGCATGACCGCGAACGTCCGCTCGCTCACCGACGTGGTCTGTTGGCCGTCGGCGATCGTTCGCGGCGTGTCGATCGTGACGATGCTTCCCGCGGCAAGCGACCGTTGCGCGTCGTTGCCGGTCTCCGGCTCGACGCCCACGACGCGGATCCCTCCGACGTGCTTCGCTGCGGTCGCACTGCCGGCGATGAGGCCGCCACCGCCCACCGGCACCACCAGCGTGTCGATGTTCGCCGCGACGTCGAGCAACTCGAGTGTGGCGGTGCCCTGACCCGCCATCACGTCGTCGTGATCGAACGGCGGGATCAGGATCGCGCCGGTGTCCTGCACGATCCGGGCGCCGATCTCCTCTCGGCTCGCCCCGTAGCGGTCGTAGGCGACCACACGTGCGCCATAGCCCTCGACGGCCGCCCGCTTCGCCGCCGGTGCGTCGTCGGGCATCACGACGGTGACCGCTGCGCCCAGGAGCGAGCCGGCGAGCGCGAGCGCCTGACCGTGGTTGCCGGAGCTGTAGGTGACCACTCCACCGACCCGCGCGGTATCGGACAGCGACGCCACGGCGTTGTACGCCCCTCGGAACTTGAACGAGCCTGTTCGCTGGAAGCACTCGGCCTTCATCCAGACCCGGGCACCCACTCGTGCGTCGAGCGTGGTGCTGGTCAGCACCGGGGTGCGATGGGCGACACCCTCGAGGCGCGCGGCGGCCTCGTGGACACTGGCGATGGGGAAGCCCGTCACGTCGGGGTTTCGAGCGTCGGCATCAGCCGCCCGTGAAACCGGCCATGTCGAAGTAGTCGCGCCAGCGGGCGATCTTGCCGTCGCGCAGCTCGAACGTGCCCATCACCCTGACCGGCGTCGGATTGCCGCCGATCACGAAGGTGTCGACCCGCTCGTTGAGCACGACGTCACCGTCGGACACCTCGTTGAGTGTCTCGAAGTGGATCGAGTCCGCCATGGCGAGGAAGCCCTCGATGGTGGCCCGCACGGCATCGGTGCCCTCCGCCGGTTCCATCGGCATGTTGTGGTACACGATGTCGTCGGTGAAGTGACTCATGATCAGCTCGATGTCCTGGGCCGCCCAGGCATCTGCGAGCGACTGCACGACCGCACGGTTCTCCAACGTCATTTCGGCTCCTCGTCGTGGGGAATGTCCCCGGCGGGGAGTTTCGCGCATCGAACGTGGGTCGTCCGACCCAGGCCCCGCGGAAGTTGGGCACCGCGGCCCAGGCCGAGGAGAACCTTCCTCTACACCTCTCGCCGTTCCCTTCCGAAGAAAGAGAGTCCGCGCAACCGAGCGCCGGCCATTCCGGTCGACGCCACAACCGAATCGGATCGGAGGGACATCGATGCAGCAGCGCACCGGCAGCGTCTATCTCGATGCGCCGCCTCGCCCCTCCCGAGTGCCTGCCGTCAACAAGAACCAACGGCTGCGGACTCGTTCCGCCACCGTTCTCGTCGGCATCGGCATCGTCGCCCTCACAACCGCCATGGCGATCATCGGTCTGCGGATGATCGCCCTCGACACCGGCGCAACGTCGGTCGCCTTCGAGACCGCTCTCGACGATCCAGTCGCCCGGGCCGAGCTCGAGCGCGAGGTGGCGGCCGGCATAGAGCAGGATCTCGTCGGTCCGGAGATGGCCGAGATCGCTGCGGTCTACGGCCTCGACGTCGCCGAAGAAGCCGAACGGATCGCCCCGGGAATCGTGGACGACCCCGCCGTGCAGACCGAACTGCGCGTTCTGGCGGAAGAACTGCACTCACGCATGCTCGACGAACGAGAGAACACCGCCGTCGAACTCGGCCCGCTGACCGAGGCCACCCTGGACGTGATCGCCCGCGAGTCGCCCCGCCTCGCGACCGTGGTGCCCGAGGACGCGGCACTGTGGGTCATCGAGCCCGAGTCGTTGCGCGACCTCACGGGCACCGTCACGCTCCTGAACCGGCTCCTTCTCCTGTCGCTGCTGCCGATCCTGCTGATCCCGGCCGGCCTCGCCATCCACCCCCACCGACATCGGGTGGCCGGCGCCATCGGCCGATGGGGGCTCGCATTCGGCCTGACCGGCGCCCTTGCCGCCATCGGCCTTCCCTACGCCGCTGGTGCGTACACCGGCTTCACGTCGGTCGAGATCGTGGTACGGGCCACGAGCCTCAAGCTTCTGGCGCCATCGGTCGTGACCGGGGTGATCGGCATGGGCCTCGTGTCGCTCGCCGCGTTCCTCGGCCACCGGGAGCAACGTCGGGTCGCCCAGGAGGGCGCCGACGCGGCCCTCGGCTACGACGAGCCGCCGTTCGGCCACCGGGCCGGCGATCCCCTGCTCGACCTCTCCTCGCGCGGTCTGGTCGATGTCAACCATCCGCTCACGAACATCTGATCTCAGCTGCCGCGCATGGCCGACCCTGCGGCGTGTGCGGCGAAGACCACCCGGGCCGCTCGCATGCCGCCGACGTCACCCTCGAGCATCCGGTTCATCACGTAGACGACGGTGAGGTCGTTCTCGACGTCGACAACCGCCATCGAACCGCCCCAACCGGCCCAGAAGAGGGTTCGGTCGTTGATGCCGAGCGGCATTCCCTCGGAGGGCAGGCCGAACCCGATGCCGAACTTCGTCGGGAGGTCGAGGATCAGATCGGTGCCGTCGGCCTGCACATCGAAACAACGTTCGATCGTCGCCGGCGAGAGCAGCCGGTGACCATCGACGACGCCGCCGCGCGAAAGACACGAGACGATCGTCGCGACCGAGCGCGCGTTGCCATGGCCGTTGCCGGCGGGTTGCTCGAACCGGCGCCACCGGTCGGTGTTGACCCATGGGAGATGGGACGGCTCGCCCCGTGACGCCCGGGCGGCCATTCCCGTCCCGCCGCCCACCCCTTCACGCATCTCGTCGGTTCGCATCTCGGCGATGCGTCCGAACTCCTCGTCGGGTGTGCCGATGTGGAAGTCGGCGCCGAGCGGCCCGGCGATCTCCTCCCGAAAGAACGTCCCCAACGGGCGACCGTCGACCCGACGCACGACCTCCCCGAGCAGCGGGCCCTGGGTCGACGCGTGATAGCCGGAGGCGGTACCGGGCTCCCACCAGGGTGTCTGGGCAGCGAGGCGGGTCAGACACTCGGCGGTGTCGAACATCTCCTCCTCGTCGACCGGGTCGTCGTAACCGGGAAGACCGGCCGTATGACTCAGCAGGTGCCGGATGCGCACGCCCTGCTTGCCGTTCGCACCGAACGCCGGCCAGTGGTCGGCCACCGGATCGTCGACCGACAACTCGCCGCGGTCGTGGAGCATCAGCACACACAGCGCGGCCATCATCTTGGTGGTCGACCACACGTTGACGATCGTGTCGCGTTGCCACGGTTCGGTGGCGGCGACGTCGCGGTGCCCACCCCAGAGGTCCACCACCAGTTCACCCGCATGGATCACGGCGCACGAGGCGCCGAGATCGCCCTCGGCGAAGTTCTCCGCGAAGCCCTGCTGCACGCCGGTGAAAGCCGGATCACAGTGTCCGTGGATGATGGTCATCCGTCAGACCAGCCCGTGTTCCTGCGTGATCTCCTGGGCGAGCACCACCCGACCCCGATGCTCCTCCGCCTCGTCGCTCGTGCAGAGCCAGGCGACGGCCGCACCGATGGCCTGCGGCGTGCCGGCGGCGTAGTCGTTCTCGTACTGCGTGGCCCGACCCGCCGCCACCTGGCGTTCGGTCGGCACGTGCCCGGGATCCACGCTGAACGCTCGGATGCCGTCCTCGCGGTGTTCGACCTCGAGCAGGGGTGCCACCCGAGCGAACGCGGCTTTGGTCATCGCGTAGCCCATACCCCACCCACCCTTCCCGATGCGGCTCCTGGGGGTGACATAGGCGGTCGCGGAGATCATGTTGACGACCGTGCCACCGCCGGCCGCGATCATCACGGGCAGCAGCTCGTGGAGCAGCGCGATCTGGGCGAACAGGTTGCCCTCGAAGAGCTTGCCCAGCTGGTCGTCGTCGAGTTCGAGGAACTCCACCATCGCGCCGGGTCCCTGGTAGATGGCGTTGTTGACGACCACGTCGATGCGTCCGAGTTCGGCGAGCGCGTCGTGCACCGCCCTGATGACCGTGGACCGGTCGAGCAGGTCCATGAAGAGCGGCACCGCCCGACCGCCGGCAGCCTCGATCGCCGCCGCCGTGGTGTCGAGTCCTCCGGGGACGACGATCGCCTCGTCGTCCTCGAGCCGGCGCTCGCCGTCGACGAGCGTGCGGGCGGTGATGGCCACGTCGTAGCCGGCGCCGGCCAGTGAGATCGCAATGGCCTTGCCCAGCCCCCGACTGGCGCCGGTGACGAGAGCAGTGGGACGCGGGGAGTTCACACCGGTCGACGCTAGTTGCATCGCACCTCGTCGTAGAACTGCAACGTGCGTCGACCGATCTCGGGCCACGAGAAGGCCGAGAGATCAGGCCTCCCGGTGCGAGGCCGGCGAGCCCACTGGACGAGATCGACCAGGGACGCGGCACCGACGGGGTGAGCGAGCGGACGAACCCATTCGTCGCCGACGAGGTCGAGCAGATCCCGCACTGCAGGGCCATCGGTTGCCGCGACCGGGCGTCCGGCGGTCAGGGCGAGCAGCGCGACACCGCTGTTCTCGAGACGCCGGTAGCTCAGCACGACGACATCGGCGGCGGCGAGCGCCCCGGCCATTGCATCGTCGTCGAGCCATCCGAGCTCCAGCGCCACGGGCGCACGCCCGGCAGCGGTCGCGACCTCGCGGCCGAGCTCCGCGGATGCCGGCCGACCGGCGACGAGGAGACGGGCATCGGGAAGGCGCGGCGTCGCCTCGGCGAAAGCTCTCACGAGCATCGGCACCTCTTTGTACGGGCGAATGGTGCCGACCGATGCGAGCAGCGTGTTCTCGGGTTCGAGTCCACGCTCCCGCCGAGCCTCTTCACGATCTCGAAGCGGCAAGGCGGCTGCGTAGTCTCCGTGGCGGATCACTACTCGACACACGGCCCCGTTCGGCGGCGCAGAGTCGGCGTCGGTGAGATCGATGACCCCGTCGACCATCGCCTCGAATCGCCGACGGAGGAACCGCTCGATCCGGGGGTGCGGCTGGTCGTGGCCGGACGAGTTGTGGCGAGTCCACACCAGCGCTGCGCCGCGTGCGGTGAGAACCCGCAACCCGAACAGGACAACGGCGGTCTTCACGAGCGCCTTCGGGGTCGACGATGCCTCGACACACAGCTCCGGCCAGTGCACGTGTACGACGTCGGCCCGCTCCCGCCAAGCCCGGTGGGGACGGAACTCCACGACCTCGAACGTGCGCCCGTCGGCTCGGGCAGCCGCACCGACGGCGGCGTACAGCAGTTCGGTGTAGGGGTTCTGTGAACGGGAGCCAGGCCACGCGAGGACCCGAAGCGGCGAAGGAGCGGGGCCGGACACGGACCCAGTATGGCCTCGTGACGCGACGCTCGTCAGCTGCGACGGCTCGTCCTCCACGGAGTCGGCGGTACTCTCGGCATCGCGTTGCCACCCACAGGAGCCCAGGACCGACGATGCCCAGCCGCCCGCCCGTGATCATGATCACACCGGCGCACAACGAAGCCGATCACATCGGTGCACTGGTGGCTTCGGTGGCCGCGCAGACGCTACAACCCGAGGTGTGGTTCGTCGTCGACGACGCGTCCACCGACACGACCACCGAAACCGCCCGAACTGCTGCCGCCGCGTGCGGTATCGATCAATTCGTGCTCGTACGACGAGAACGCGAGGACGGCCGATCGTTCGGCGCCAAGGCGCGGGCGGTCGCCGCTGGATGGGACGTCGCACGCGAGCACCCTGGCGACATCGTGGCCATCGTCGACGCCGACGTCGTGTTGCCGGACGACTATCTCGAGACCGTCGCCGCCAGATTCGCGGCAGACCCGACACTCGGGGTGACGGGTGGCGTCTACGCCCATCCCGTTGGCTCCCGGGTCCTGCTCGAAGTCCCACCGATACATCACGTACCCGGTCCGACGCAGACGTTCCGGCGCGAGGTCTGGGAGGCGATCGGCGGATACCGGACGCTCCCCAACGGCGGCATCGACACGGCAGCCAACATCGATGCTCGCAGGGCCGGATGGTCGACCCGCTGCATCCCCGAGCTGGTCGTGCAGCATTCGCGACGAATGGGCACCGGCGGCGGCGTCCGGCCCGTGGTCGCCGAGTTCCGGAAAGGACGCCAGGACCACGACCTGGCGAACCACCCGCTCTTCGAGCTCGGCAAACTCGCGCGACGAACAGTCAAACCGCCCTACGTCGTGGGGGCGCTCGCCCGCCTGATGGGGTACGGGTGGGCCGGATTGCGGCGTCAACGACCGGTCTCCGATGCATTCGCGGCGTTCGTGCGCGCCGAACAATCGGCGCGCATCCGCGGCTACGTCACGGGCGGACGATGAGGGCGAGGCTCCGCTCGTCGCTCTCACAGATGTCCGGGTCCGACGGGAGCGTCAACCTGGCCGCGATCGGCACTCTCGGTGCGAGCCTCGCCGGGACGGCGATCCGCTTTGCACTGCAGATCGTCCTCGCCAACTGGTTGACGCAGGCGGCGTACGGGCTGTTCATCGTCGCCCGCAGCTGGGGCGAGTTGCTCGCGAAGATCCCGAGCCGCGGATACAAGCTCAGCGCGCTCCGTCACCTCCCTGCATACGAAACCGAGCAGGACTGGCCCCACTACCGAGGTTTCGTGCAGCGCTCGTCAGTCGAAACGCTGCTGCTGGGCATCGCCATCGCCAGTCTCGCGTCCGGCACCTACGTCATCGGAGCCGACGAGTTCGACTGGGTCTACATCGTCGGCTTCTTCCTTGCGCCGGCATTGGCGATGGTCTCTCTGTGGCGATCATTGCTCCAGGCGGCGCACCGCTACGTCCCGGCCTTCTCTCTCACCGAGATCGTCCAGCCGCTGCTGTTCGCCGCCGCCTTGGCGGCAACCGCCAGCCTGGAACCCACCCCGACCCTCGCCCTCGCCATGTGGACACTCTCGGTCGCCGCCGTCGCAGTCGTGGAGTACTGCGGCCTCCGGCGATGGATGCCCGGGCCTCGATCCGTTCGACCTTCTCATGCCGACCGGAGAACGTGGACGACGTCGGCGCGGACGGACTTCGTCGCACAGATCGGCATCGCTGCGCTCCAGGTCATCGACGTGATCGTCATCGGCTGGACTCTCGGCCCGACGGAGGCCGCCCTGTACGGGGTCGCAACGCGGATCGCCGTGCTGGGGCGCATCGTCAACAGCGGACTCGAGTCGGTTGTGTCGCCGCGCATCACTGCGGCGTACAAACGCGGCGAGATCGAGGAGATCCAGAAGATCGTCGACCAGACCATCCGCGTCTCGTTCGGGCCGACGGTGGCATTCGCCGTTGCGGTCGCGTTTGCTGCGAACCCGATCCTGCGCGTCTTCGACGAGACCTACACCGAGGCCCGCTCGGTGCTTCTGATCCTGCTCATCGGCAACGTCGTCAATGCGCTGTCGGGACCATCGGGATTCGTGACTGCGATGACGGGGGGAGAGCGGAGCTATGCGTGGGTCATGAGCGGGCACGCCATTGCCCTCGCCGCGGGCGCCTATTTCGTCGGCGGTCCGTGGGGGATCGTGGGGGTCGCCGTGATCCGCGCCGGTGTCAACGTCTCGTGGAATGTGATCCTCGCCGTTCTCGCCGCACGACGGCTGTCGGTGAAGTGCTACCCGCGGCCGGCGACACTGAGGGCCTGAGCCGGTGTCCGCGGCAGTCGCTGCACGAAGGACAGTCCGTAGCGAATGAGGGGGCTCGAGGCCATCACCGCGCCCCGGCTCCACTGGCGATCACCCAGCGACCGTCTGCGAACGATGTCCGGGAGTTCCGCCAGGCGCACCGGCGCGCCCAACGGTCGAACGAGGCGACCCGAGGCGTCCAACTCATACGGGAGGGTCGACCACCAACGGGCTTCGGCTGGGGTCGGCGACTCCCAGAAGCGGCGAGCGACGGCACAGACTCGCGGACGCAACTCGGTCTCGCGGTCGGCGCTCGTGAGACGCGGTGCCATCGCATCGACGGCAGAGATGACGAGGTCCCGAAGCGGGAGGATGTGCGGGCTGCGGCCCACGGGATCCGGCCCCTCGCGAAACACCGGTTCCACGACGCCACCGGGCGATCGCCGGAGCCCGGTGAGCCCCGGTTGGGTCGTTGCGTAGAGCGTCTCGAACAACGCCACGGGGTTCTTGACCAGGGGACGCTCGACGTCGATCAGGTAGCGGTCGATCCGCGCGTCGGTGAGGAGGCTCTCCACCTTGTTTCGGCCGAGGTGAAGGTGGTGCACGTCGGCCCCGCCCGCCTGCTGGAGCACGAGGTCGAGCATGGCCGCCTGCTGACCGCGCCAGCCAACGTCGACCAGACCGACCCTTTCGTTGTCGAGGAAGCCGTGTTGCGCCAGCCAATCGCGAAGCAACGGCAACGCGTTCGACGCGGTCTCTGCGATGGCGTCGCGAACCTCGTGCGAAGCGAACACCGCCCGCCACGCGGGGCCGGCACCGTCGGGAAGCGGTGCGTCGAGCTCGAGGCCGAGACCGTGCAGGAGTTGCCGGTGTTGCTCGGGGTCCGCGACCGCCCGACCGAGCAATCGGCGCAGCGGCATCCGGTCCGCGTGTTGACGCAGGAACGAGGTGGGTGTTTCGTGCCCACACGCAATCCAACGGTCGGGGTCGAGGGCCGCCGCCGCTTGGCGCACGACATCTCGAGACACTCGGATGTAGGTGCCCGGCACGTCCCCGGTGACCTGCGACGGGAGGCGGTCGTACGCCACCCATGGCAGATACCCGTTCCGCCCGGCGAAGTAGAGCCGTTCGAGGTCGAGTTCCTCGGCCCGTTGCGCCGCCCACAGTGTGAAGGCGATCGTGACCGGCACCGCCACTCCCGCACCAACGGTGACGAGCGGGTCAGGACAGGCGACCGGTGCCCCCACGCGAACGGCCTGCATGGCGCCGGCGAGGCGACACGCGAGCGAGTTCTCGTCACACGAGTCGGCCGCGACGAGCGTCTCGTAGTCGTTCAAGGACGGGCGACCAGCCGGTCGTCGGACACTCTCGCCGACCGCGGCCCGGGAGTCATGCTCGCGGCCAAGACCCCGCCCAACAGCAGGATCGCAGTCGACGGGCGATTGACCACGGCCTCGGTGACGCCGGTCGCCAGGATGGCGATCATGACGGCATTGAGCATCGGATCGCGCGACCACCCCGATCGCCGCCAGTACGCCACGATCCCGCCGAGGAACAACACCGTGCCGATGAGTCCGTGCGTCAACATGAGTTCGAGAACGAGATTGTGGCTGTTGCTGGCGAACCACGAGATCTCACCATCGTTGGCGGCCTCGACCCACAGCGACTCTCCTGTAGCCGTGCCGAAGCCCAGCAGCGGCTCATCCCGAGCGAGATCGACGGCGATCTCCCAGATGGTGGAGCGCCCATTGATCGACTCGATGTCGGCCGCTCCCTCTCCACGCGAGACCACAGAACTCTCGCCGGCGACCGAGATGACCACGACGGCCGCGATTGCGACAGTCGCACCCGCCAGCAGTCCGATTCGCCAGCCGAGCCGCCGCCCGAGCAGGTACGCAGCGATCAGCAGGATCACGAGGATCACGGTGCGCGTGTGGGTGCCGAGGATGACCACGACGGCAAGCGAGCCGGCGAGGGTCGCGAGTCGGCGCGATCTCGGGTCGCGCCAGACGGCGACCGCAACGACAAGGACGAGGAGTCCGAAGCGGGCCAGATTGGTCGCCGCGAACGAGATTCCGAAGAACCGTTCACTCCCGTCGAGCGAATAGTTGGACGAACCGAGATCTCGGACCAGCCCCAGCGCGAGAAACGCCGAGCCGGAGAGGAGCACGACCCGACCGAGGGGGGCGAAGCCGTAGGTCGTCACGAACCAGAAGCCGGAGACCCACAGGCCGACGATTGCAAGACCCTGGAGCGCGGTCTGCTGGGGATCGACGGACCAGAGGACGGTCACGAGCGACCAAGCGAGCCAGGCGGACATCCACCCCTGCGGCGAACGAAGCAGGTCTCGGCTCAGACGGCTGGACAGCATCGGCAACGCCAGCGCCGGGAGGAGGGTGAGCGGGCCGAGCACGGCCCACTTGACGACGTCGGGTCCAGCGCCCGCCAGGCCGACCGCGGAGAAGTCGAGTTCGGTGAAGAAGAGTTGCGCGCCGACGGCCAGCGATGCCAGCCGGACATCCACGCGCGACATGTTCAGGACTCCGGAGCCGCCAGGATCGCACCGACGAGCGGGCCTCCGGCGCCTCTGATCCGACGCGCGACCGCGCGCAGCTGGTGAACCCGCTGCCGGGAGCCACACACCATGACGATCGCATCGCAGCCTCGAGTGAGAGAGCGGACCTGATCGTCGTCGACATACTCCGAATCGAGATCGACGAACGAGGTGGCGGCGACGCCGGAGGCGGACTCGGCGCCGGACTCCGTCCCGGTCATGACCGGGACGAGATCAGCGATCACCGTGGCGGCAGCCACCTCGCCGGCGGCGACGATGCCGATCCTCTCTGCATCCGAACCGACAACCGTCATCAGCCGATCCACGGCTGCTGCCTGGCCGGCGCTCTCGCCCACCCGGAGCGACCCGATCACGGGGAGACCCAACGGGCCTTCCAGATACCACCGGTGACGGATCCGTCCTCGCTCGCGGTCCCACATGACGACCGCCAGCGAGGTGGCGATCAACGCCAGGCCCGTCGCAGCCGCCGCGGGACCGAACCCGGAATCGTCCGACGACGGTGCCTCGGAGAACCGCAGGAGCTCCACCTCGGGCTGCAGCGACGCCTGCGCTCGTTCCACCTCGTCGATGTCGCGCTCGAGGTCCTGCGAAGTGCGCACATGACCGTCGCGCTGGGTGATGAGGCGACTTCTGACGCTGTCGAGAAGGCGATCCTCGGTGCGGAGCTCCGGATCAGCCGGGTCATCGACCAACAGGAGTCCGATCACGACCTGTCGACTGATCACGTCGTCGATCTGGGTTTCGAGGGTGGCAATGAGTTCTTCCGAGGCCGCCAGATCCATCGCCAGTTCGGACAGCTCCTGATCGAGCTTCACCCGACGAGTGGCGAGGCTCGCCGCGGTGACCTCCTCGACGGCGGCATCTCGGCCCGCCGTGGCCGTCGAGACCGTCTCGGCCTCGACCACGAGCTCGATGTAGGCCTGGTTGATCGGTACCTCGACGCCGATCCCGGCGAGCTCGGCGCCGATGGTCTCCTCGATTCGCGTCTCGAAATCGTCGGACGTCACCAGGATCTCGACGCGGTCACGCGCCGCGTCGTAGAAGGGCCACACGACTTCGTCGGTCAACCCGAGTCGAGCGACGGCGACCGCAGATTCCGGCTCTTCCTCGGTGATCCCGGCCGTGATGAGGAACGTCGCGACGCAGACGGACACGATCAGCCAGATCCATCGGAGCAGCGCAAGAACGACCAGCCGCGCCGGCTGAAGGTCGACCACCGTGGCGGGCGTCGGGGGGTCGGGGGGGTCGCTGCGCATCGCGTGTGTCTCGGGCTCGTGTCTCGGAATGTCTTCGACGGCCAGGTGCCGATACCGCCGGAGGGTACCGCGCTCGGCCTGCCTCTTCGATATCGGTAGGCCGAATCGCCTGTTGTCGCTGGTGTGCGGCCGCGCCACCCTTGCATCCAGGACTACCGGCTGCTCCGTAGACCGAGAGTGGTACTGCACATGGACGGTTGCCACATACAGCGCGAGACTTCCCACCCTGGGTGTGTCGCTCGATATCGAAACGGAAAGCAGGGGCAATGACCCTCAATGTGGCAGTGGTTGGATATGGCTACTGGGGATCGAAACACGTCCGCGTCCTGCACGGCATTCCCGAGGTCGCGGTCACCGTGATCGACCACCACGACGACCGCCGCCGGGAGGCGGTGCGGGCATTTCCACGGGCCGAGACGGCAGCCAGTCTCGAAGAGGTCGCCGCCGAGATGGACGCAGTCATCGTGGCCACGCCTCCGCTGAGCCACTACGAGCTCGGTCGAACCGCCCTCGCTCACGGTTGTCACGTGCTGATCGAGAAGCCACTCACCACGAATGCCGACGAAGCCCGCGAACTCATCCGCCAAGCGGCAACCGCGGGGCTCGTGCTGATGGCCGGACACACGTTCGAATACAACGCCGGTATCCGCAAGCTCCGGGAGATCATCGAGAGCGGCGAACTGGGACGCACCCTCTACATCGACACGGCACGGCTCAACCTCGGGTTGTACCAACAGGACGTCAACGTCATCTGGGATCTCGCTCCCCACGACATCAGCATCGTCAACTATCTCCTCCGCTCCGCGCCCGTCGAGGTCATTGCCAACGCCCAAGCGCACCGGGGGAGTACCCAGGAAGACGTGGCGATTCTCCAGCTGCGTTACGAGGACCCGGACGTCACTGCGTACGTGCGTGTGAGCTGGCTCGACCCTCGAAAGGTCCGGCGGGTGACGGTGGTCGGCGACACGAAGATGGTCGTCAACAACGATCTCGACGACGACCGCATCCGGATCTACGACATGGGCGTGGAGCCCGGCGTGGGCGAGTTCGGCGAGATGCACCAGTATCCGCTCGAATACCGCTACGGCGACATCGTCTCGCCCCACGTGCAATTCGAGGAGCCCCTAAGAGTTGAGAACGACCATTTCATCGAGTGCATCCGCACCGGCGCCCAACCGCTCAGTGACGGGCAGGCCGGCCTTCGCGTCGTCGAAGTGATCGAAGCAGCCCAACTGGCGGTTGCCGAGGGCAGGCCGGTCAAGCTGTCCGAGGTGGCTGCGGGCCGCAGCGATCTGTAGTTCCGTGTCCTCTCCTGCGGACGGGCCGGGCGTCCCGTTTTTCGAACTCACCCTCCTCCACGAGGATTTGCGCGTCGACCTGGATCGCATCTGGCATGAGATCACCGCCGACAATGCATTCATCGGCGGCGGCGCCGTCGATCGGTTCGAGGAACGGTTCGCGTCCTTCTGCGACGTCGGACACTGCGTCGGGGTCGCCAACGGGACCGACGCGCTCGAACTGATCCTCAGTGGACTCGGCATCGGACCGGGCGACGAGGTGATCGTCCCGGGCAACACGTTCCTGGCGACTGCGGAGGCCGTCCACAACGTGGGCGCCTCGCCGGTGTTCGTCGATGTCGACCCCGACACATTGCTGGTCACCGCCGAGGAGATCACCGCGGCCGTCACCGCTCGAACCGCAGCCGCCATCCCCGTCCACCTCTACGGGCAGATGGCGGCGATGCCCGAGATCCTCGCCGCCTGTGATCGGGCCGGAATCGCCTGCATAGAGGACGCGGCCCAGGCGCATGGCGCTCGCTGGGACGGCCGGCCGGCCGGGAGCTGGGGGGTCGCCGCCGGGTTCAGCTTCTACCCGGGCAAGAACCTCGGTGCCTTCGGCGATGGTGGTGCCGTTGTCACGAACGATGCGGCCTTGGCGTCGCGGATCCGTTCGATCGCCAATCACGGGCGTTCCGAGACCGACCGTTCATTGCACGACCTCATCGGTCGCAACAGTCGGCTCGACGGTCTGCAGGCCGCAGTGCTCGACCGCAAGCTCGATGAGGTCTCCACCTGGAACGAGGCGCGGCGTCGGGTCCACGCGAGCTATGCGACGCTGCTGCCGAGCAACGCCATCGCCGTATCCGTGCGATCAGAGGCCGAGGCCGTCCATCATCTCGAGGTCGTCCGGGTCCCCGACCGGGACGCGGTCCGCGACGCACTCGCCATGTGTGGGATCGGAACATCGGTTCACTATCCGATCCCCTGCCACCTGCAGCCCGCGCTACAACGCGACGGGCAGAGCGAGTTGCCGGTCGTGGAGCAGGCGGCTCGCCACATCGTGTCGCTGCCGATGTTCCCGCACCTGACCTCCGAACAGATCGCGCGAGTCGCGAGCGAGCTCGGACGTGTCGTTTCGCCATGAGCGACGACGACGCCCAGCGTTCTGCTCGGTGGGCAACGTGGTACCGATTCGCGACACCGGCGATCGACCGGACGATCGCGCTCGTCGCGCTCGTCGCACTGAGCCCGCTCCTGTTGCTGATCGCGCTGCTCACCCGACTCGATTCCGACGGACCGGCCCTCTTTCGACAACGACGGGTGGGTCACCGACAGCAGACGTTCACGATGCTGAAGTTCCGTTCGATGCGCGTCGACGTCAGCGACGAACGTCACCGCAGCTATGTCACGACGCTGCTCGCGGCCGGCGAGGACGAAGTCGTCGCCTCGGCCGGAACCGACGGCACGTACAAGCTCGAGAACGATGATCGAATCACCCGGGTCGGTCGCTTCCTGCGCGCCACCGGGCTCGACGAGCTCCCGCAGTTGGTCAACATCGTCCGCGGCGAGATGGCGCTCGTCGGTCCACGCCCGGCTCTCGACTACGAGGTCGAGTTGTACCGCGAGGGGGATCACGCCCGTTTCGCAGTTCTCCCCGGCATCACCGGACTCTGGCAGGCCACCGCACGAAATCAGGTCGACATGCGAACCATGCTCGATCTCGACCTCGAATACGTCGCTCGCCGGAACCCCCTGCTCGACCTCCGGATCATCGTCTGGACCCTGAGGGCTCTCGTTGCGAACCCACGGGGCGCCCGGTGACGACGACGCAGCGCGTCCTGATCGTCGTCGAGAACGAGTCGGTGCCCGGCGACCAGCGAGTCTGGAATCAAGCTCGCGCCCTGCGGGACCACGGTTGGGAGGTCGTCGTCCTCTGCCCACGATCCGGCCGCGCCGAAGCCCGTCGCGAGGTCGTCGACGAGATCTCGATTCACCGTTTCCGACTCCCCGAAGCGAAGGACTCCGCCGTCGCATTCATCGCCGAGTACGCCGCCGCCGTCGCCCAGGTACTCGTGGGTTCGCTCCGGATCCGCGCCCGCGGCCGCATCGACGTCGTGCAACTCTGCAATCCACCCGATGTGTTGTTCCTCTCCACGCTGCCGCTCAAGGCGCTCGGCGCCGGAGTCGTGTTCGATCATCACGACCTCTCGCCGGAGCTGTGGATCTCGAAACGCTCGGACGATGCCGTAGGCGGTGTCGTGCACCGAACGCTGCAGCTGGCCGAGCGGCTCTGTCTCCGAAGCGCCGACGTCGTGATGTCGACCAACACCTCGTACCGCGACATCGCGATCCAACGCGGACAGAAGGCACCCGACCGGGTGTTCGTCGTGCGCAACGGACCCGAACTCGACCGCTTTGCAGAGCCGACCGCCGACCCGGCATGGCACGCCGGCCGCGCCGAACTCATCGGCTACGTCGGGACGATGGCGGTGCAGGACGGCGTCGACCACCTGGTTCACGCGGTGCATCATCTGGTCGTCGACGGGCGCGACGTCCAGTGCCTCCTGATCGGCGATGGCCCGGAGCTGGAATCGCTCCGGCAACTCGGAGCCGACCTCGGGATCTCCGGTCACCTGACCTTCACCGGGCGGATCCCCGCCGATGAAGTGCCCGATCTCCTTGCGTCAGCCGACGTCTGCTGCTGCCCGGACCCGCCTCTCCCGCTCAACGAGATGTCCACGATGATCAAGGTGCTGGAGTACCTCGCCGTGGGTTCTCCGATCGCGATGTACGACCTCGCCGAATCGCGACGATCGGCCGGCGATCTCGCCGAATACGCGACCGAGGCCACACCGCGATCGCTCGCCGACGCGCTCGGCCGGCTGCTCGACGATCCCGAACGTCGCCGCCGACTCGCCGAAGACGGGCGAACTCGGGCCCGAGAGGTGCTTGCCTGGGAACACCAGGTCCCCGCGCTCCTGGCCGCTTACGAACGAGCGCGGCGCTGAGCGCTAGGGCGTCGACCTCGGTCGCGCCGGCACGCCCGCGACAGTCGCGCCGGCATCGACGTCGCGCGTGACGACCGCTCCAGCCGCAACCAGGGCGCCGGCGCCGATGCGCACACCGGGCAGGATCGTGGCGCCCGAACCGATGCTCGCCCCCCGTTCGACGTGGGTGAGCTCCAAGGTCCAGTCGTCCGTGGTTTGCGGCGAGCCATCGGGATTGGTGGCTCGGGGACGTCGATCGTTGGTGAACATCACGCCGTGGCCGACGAAGACCTCGTCCTCGATCGTGACGCCGCTGCAGACGAAGGTGTGGCTGGAGATCTTGCAGCGAACACCGATCACGACATCGCGCTGCACCTCGACGAACGGGCCGATCATCGACCCATCACCGATGGTGCAGCCGTAGAGGTTCACGAAGTCGTTGATCACGACGCCCTCGCCCACCACGACGTCGGGCGCGATCTTCTGCCGCTCGTTCGGCACGGTCATGCATCCACCAGAGCAGGCCGTCGGCGTTGCGCGAACGCCACATACGCCCCGATCACGCCCGTCAGGATGACGCAGAGCACCAGCGAACGCGGCCACTTCACCAGCTTGTCGACCCAATCGTTGATCCCCGCGTCGAACTCGAAGAGCCGCTCGAACACCCACACGGTGCTGACGGCCGCAAGCGCGACAGTCGCCGCGACGAAGAACCGTCGATAGAGCGAGGTGCGACTCAGCAGGAAGAGGGCGGGGAAGGTGATGAGAACGATCACCGCCTGACCGATCTCGATCCCCACATTGCGGCCGAGCAAGGACACCAGCTGCGTGGCGCGGTTGATCTCGAGATCCTCGACGAATCCCGCGAACCCCAGTCCGTGGAACAGGCCGAACACGAATGCAATCAGCCATTCCCGACGACCGAGAATCGGCTTGAGGTTGTTGAGCGCAGCAACGGCGACCGAGAGCGCGATCAGCGTCTCGGTGAACTTCGAGGGAGGAAGCGGGACGAGATCGAGACCGGCCAGCGTGAAGGTGATCGAGTGGGCCAGAGTGAACATCGTTGCCACGACGAGCACTCGCCAGAGCGACGATCGGAACCGCGGCGCCGGTTCCCATCCCCGCGGGCCGAGTACCAGGACCGATGGCAGCAGGAGAACGAGGATGAAGAAGATGTGATCGGGTCCGGTGCGAATGTGATCGATGCCGAGGTCGATGCTGGCGTCGAAGTTCTTCCACTGACTTGCATCGCCGAGATCGATCACCCCGGACCGGGAGTCGGCGGAGAAGACCACGAGTTCGTTCGCCTCGCTGCCGATGACCCCTCGCTTCCAGTCGTTGGAGATCAGGGCGATGTTGTTGCGGTCCGGGATCTCGTCGAGAAACGGCGTGAACTCGACCACGATTCGTTGTGGAACCTCCGAGCCGCCGAGCTCGACCACGAACGGGAGGATCACGTAGCCGAGCCCGTCGCCGTCGACGCCCTCCTCTTCCAGCAGGTCGAACGAGTCGAAGGTCAGGGTCCATTCAGCATTCTCGCTGCCGATTGAGGTGCGATCGGCGGCATAGTTCTGGAGAAGTTCGAGGTTCTCCTCGATCTCGTCGCGGAGCTCTGCGACCGATCCGGCCAGCGTGAGACCGAGCACCGTTCGCACGTCGGGATAGGGCAATTGCACGCTGCCGCGCAGATCGTCGTCGCCGACATCGAGGTACACGTAGGACTCGTCGTTGCGGTGTGCAGCGGCCGGGCCGGCTAGCGCCGTGCTCAGCACGAGGAGGACAGCGAGAAAGGCGAAGATCCGCCGGGTCGGTCGTGAGTGACTTCTCACGTCAGGAACCCTGACCGCGGACACCGAGGAGCGCAGCAATGGTGTTTTTCTGCACATCCGACGTTCCTGCATAGACCAGCGATCCAAGCGCATCTCTCACCTCTCGTTCGACTTCGTACTCTGTTACGTAGCCACGGGCCCCATGGATGCGCGCGGCGTCGATTCCGATCGCGGCGATCGCCTCCGAGGCAGCCAGCTTGGCCATCGCAGCCGGGAGCGTCGCCTTGCCCGCGCCGAAGGCGGCGGTCGCCTTGTAGACCTGCAGTCGCGCCGCCTCGAGCCGCATGGTCATGTCGACCAGGCGATGTGAGACCGCCTGGAACGTGCCGATCGGACGGCCGAACTGCTCACGTTCGTTCGCCCGGGAGATCGCCTCGTCGACCAACCGTTCGGCGGCACCGAGATGCGACGCCATGATCATCGACCGCTCGCTCTCCATACACGTGGCGAACAGACTGGCCCCGCTTCCCTCGTTGCCGAGCATGTCGTCGGTGCTCGCCTCGTAGCCGTCGAGCACGATGTTGCCGAACGGCGTCGTCCGAAGGCCCATCTTCGGTCGGGTGTCGGAGAACGTCACGCCCGGTCGGTCGCGATGGACCAGGAAGGCGGTGATGCCCCATCGGCCGAGATCTGGATCGGTGCGGGCGAACACCACCGCGACATCGGCAACCGGAGCCAGGGTGATGTGGGACTTCTCGCCGTCGAGGATCCAGGTGTCGCCGCGACGGGTGGCGGTGGTCGCCAGCGAGTACGCGTCGCTTCCCGACTCGGCCTCGGTGATCGCGAACGCGCCGATCAGTGCACCGGCGCACGCCGGCCCGAGCACGTACTGCTTTTGCGCCGGCGAGCCGAAGTGGAGAATCGCCTCCTGGAAGCTGAGCATCTGTGAGGCCACGCCATAGACGAGTCCATTGTCGAGACAGCCGAGCCCGAGTCCCTCGAGCATGAGCGCGGCCGTGACGACGTCGAGTCCCTGGCCACCGTGGACGGTCGGGATGATGGAACCCAGAACGCCCCGAGCGGCGATGCGTTCCCAGCCCTCGCGGAAGAACTCACATTCGAGATCCCGCGCAACCATGTCGCCGGGATCGAGCGCGGCGCGTGCCCAGTCCGCCATCTCGGCCTTGATCGGGTGACCCCGCTCGAGCATCGCGGAGACCACGAGCTCGGGGGAAGGTTGTCGTGACATCATGCTTCGATCGGTCGCGGGAGTCGGATCTCCGGTTGGCACACAGGGTGCCACCGCAGCGTCGGGTCCGTAAATGGGCTCTGCGGATCAGTGCTCGGGATCCGGTGCTCGATCGGGCAGCACGAGACGGCCCCGCTCGTCCACGAACTTCCACTCGTCCTGGAAGTCGGCGTTCTCCCAGTTCCCGAGACCGGGATAGAACACCCGACCCTCTCCGTGAGGGTTGAGATCGTCGCCGTTCCATCGTTCGTCGGGGACCTCGCCTGCGAGCAGGTATCGGCTGTCGGTCGAGAGTCGACATCGGCCCTCGATGGATTCGTTGTCCAACGCGCCGTGTACGCAGCTCATGGAGAAGACCAGCACATCACCCGGTTCGAACGTCGTGGTGAGCCAACGCTTTCCGTAGCGTTCCTGCACCTCTGCCGGATCGTCGGAGAGCCACACCAGACCGTCGCGGTCGGCGTCTTTGCGAAGGTAGCCCTCGGCCAGTTCGTGGTTGTCGTGGCTTCCTTCGAGGATCATCAGTGCGCCTTCGTGAGGCTCGATCCGTCCGAGCGGGATCCAGGTCGAAAGGTGTCGGTCGGTGCCGCGATTCATGTACGGCCCGTCGCAGTGGAAGCCGCACCCCTCGCCCGGTCGTGCCAGCCGAGGCCAACGGAAGTCGTAGGGCTGCACGGCACCGCCGAGAATCGACCCCACGACGTCGATGAGCTCAGGCGCGAGAATCACCGACTCGTAGCGACTCCCGCGGCGCAGGCTCTCGGTCAGAACCCGAAGATTCGCCGTGGGTAGACCGGCGCGATCGCCGGCGATCGCCTCATCGAGCGAGAAACGGTCGTCGATCTCGCCCACGATCGCGTACTTCAACAGCAGCTCCTCACGAGCGGCCTCGACGGTCTCACGATCGAGGAGGCCGGGGAGAAAGACCCAGCCATCGGACTCGAACGCCCGCCGAATGGCGTCGGTGTCATCGAGCGACGGCGAGCGCTCGCGGAGGTCGCCGAGGCGGTCCGGGCCGCTTTGCACGGACATCCCGCCGAATCGCAGGCGTTCCGGGTGAGTGAGCATGACGAAGAAATGATCGCATCGACCCAGTCCGAGCGCCATATCCGGTCCTACTGTGAAGGTCCACGGAGGGAGGACCGGACCGGCTCGCCGTGCATCCGTGGAGAGCAGCGTTCACGTAGACACGATGATGAAGACACTTCTCCTGGGGGCCGAGGATCTCTCGGCGTTGTTGAACCACGTCGGCCGAGACGCGCTGATGGACCAGATGATCGACGCGCTGCGGGCGCGGTTCGACGACCACGATGCCGACGTCCACGAGAGCCGCGCCCGAGACGGGTTTCGCTATGAGAAACCCGCCCACGGCCTCATCGAATGGATGCCGACCCACGAGGTCGGTGGACCGGTCGTGATCAAGATGGTCGGCTATCACCCGACCAACCCGGTGCAGCGCGACATTCCGAGTGTCATCGCCACGACCTCGATGTGGGACAGCGAGACCGGGCACCTCGTGGCGATCGCGGACGCCACACTTCTCACCGCCATTCGGACCGGCGCCGCCTCCGGACTCGCCACCGACCTCCTCGCCAAGGACGGGCCCATCACGTTGGGCATCGTCGGGCTCGGTGCGCAGGCCATCACCCAGGCGCACGCCGTGAGCCGCGTCCGCACCATCGACCGGATCATCGGAATCGACACCGACCCCGAGGTGGCGGCGTCGTTCCCTCGTCGCGCCACCTTCCTCGACGTCGCGGTGGAGATCGCCGAGCCGAGCCGCACGGCGACCATCGCCGGCGAGGTCGACGTGCTCTGCACCTGTACCTCGGCCGAAATCGGCGCACCACCGGTCATCGAGATGACCGACCTGCGGCCCTGGCTCCACGTCAATGCCGTAGGTGCCGATTTCCCCGGCAAGATCGAGCTCCCGAAAGCTCTCACGACCGCGGCCGACCTCGTCGTCCCCGACACGCTCGACCAGTGCATGGTCGAAGGCGAGTGCCAGCAGCTCGACATCGGGGCGATCGGGCCCGAGCTCTGGGAGGTGACCAAACGAGCGGTCGAGTTCCGTCGTCATCGTGCGGGCCTCACGGTGTTCGATTCCACGGGGTGGGCGCTGGAGGACGACGTTGCGCTTCGCCTGGCAGTCGCGCTGGCAGAACAACTCGGCCTCGGGACCAGCATCGAGCTCGAGCGGCTTCCCTTCGACCCGCACGACCCCTATTCGAGCTCCACACCGTGATTCTCCGACCGACCCGCCCCTACCTCCTCTCCCAGCTCGTCCCGGCAGCGGCCGAACGCGATCCGTCGGCCCACGCCGTTACCGGCGGGGACGATCGTCTCGACTACGCAACGCTGCACGACCGTGTCGCTCGGCTGAGCGCGGCCCTGCGCGTGCGAGGGATCTCGCCGGGCGACCGCGTCGTGGTGGCTTCGCCGAAGTCGACGGCGGCGCACATCGCGATGCACGCCGCGATGCACGCCGGAGCCGTTGCCGTACCGATCGACCCGCGGAGCAGCGCTTCGACCGTGGACGACGTTCTCGGCCGGATCGATCCGGCGGCCGCGTTTCTCCACCCGAGCACCGCGAGGAACTGGCCGTCCCGCGCCACCCGGGTACTGACCATTGGGTGCGACCCCGGCGCGGGAGCGCCACACCTGAGCGACGACGAGGTCGCCGCCGCCGAACCCGCCGGCCCCGTCACCCGCACCGGCCACGACCCGGCGTACATGATCACGACCTCCGGTTCGACCGGTCGTCCGAAGAGCATCGTCCACACACACCGCAGCGGCCTGAGATACGCCGAGATCGCGGCCGACTGCTACGGCCTCGAATCTCGCGACCGCATGGCCAACGTCGCACCGTTCCACTTCGATCAGTCGACGTTCGAGCTCTACGCCGCGCCACTCGTCGGCGCCGGGGTCGTTCTCGTTGCCGACGCCGTGCTGCGGTTCCCGGCCAGTGTCGCTGAACTCGTCGAAAGTGAGCGGGTCACGGTGTGGTATTCGGTGCCGACCATTCTGCGTCAACTTCTCGATCGGGGGGCCCTCAGCGAGCGTTCGCTCGCCTCGCTGCGTTGGGTGATCTTCGGCGGCGAGGTGTTTCCGGCAAACGACCTCCGGCGACTGATGCAGCTCGCCCCCAACGCACGATTCAGCAACGCCTACGGTCCGGCCGAGGTGAACCAGTGCACCTTCCATCATCTCGACGAGCCACCCACCGACGGTGAGTCGATTCCGATCGGCGTGGCGTGGGGCGACACGGCATGCCGAATTCGTCCGGTCGGCCAACACGACGCGCCCCAGGCCGAAGAGCGCTCCCTCGGGGAGCTGTGGGTGTCCACCGCGACCGCGATGGCCGGCTACTGGGCACAACCCGAATTGACGGACCGAGCCTTCGTCGACGAGGTGGGCCCCGGCGGAATCGTCACACGGTGGTATCGAACCGGTGACCTGGTCGAGCGGGATGCCCACGGCCGGCTTCACTTCCTCGGTCGACTCGACCGCCAGGTGAAGGTTCGCGGCGTCCGCATCGAACTCGAGGCCGTGGAAGCCGCCCTCGACTCGATCGCCGGAGTCTCCGCCAGCGCGGCCGGACTCACCGAGTCGGGATCGCTCGGCGCGCTCGTCGAGACGACGACCGTGGAGGTCGACACCATTCGCGCCATCCTTCACGACAGGCTCCCCCCGAGCGCTCGGCCCGAATTCATCCGAACGACGACCGCACTTCCCCGAACCGGGTCCGACAAAGTCGACCACGCCGCCGTCGCGGTGCGGATCGAGGCGTTGGATCGTTCCCCAGCCGCACAGGTGACGCAATGACCGAGTCTGCCTCGACCCTCGAACCCGACCTCCTCTCGATGATCACCGACGAGATCACATACGGCGTGCCGGTCGATGCCGACACCGACTTGCTCCTGACCGAGCTGGTCGACTCTCTCGGAGTCATCCGCATCGTCGCCTGGCTCGAGCAGCGACTCGGTGTCGAAATCGACCCGGGTGACGTGGTGATCGAGAACTTCCAATCGGTGAGAAAGATGCTCGACTACGTGAGCGCTCGGTGAGCCGGCGGCCGACGACTCAGGCCAGCAACTCGTCGATCGCCGGGGAGAGGCGATCATGCTGAGTGGCGGCGCGCAGCTGCATAGCCAGATCGTCGAGGTGCCGCCTGATCTCCGACGACGCCAGGACCGTCCGGAGATTCGACGCGATCGTCGCCGTGCTGTCGCGTCGACGATCCCCGACCATGCCGATGCCGTGATACTCGACCCGCGCCGCATTCCCGGCCTGATCATTGACCGCGAACGGGTAGACGACCATGGGCACGCCTGCGATCGCGCACTCGTGGAGCGTGCCGGTTCCCGAATGGACGATCGCAGCCGCGGCGTGGGCGAGCAGCTCGCGCTGCGGCAACCACGCCCTCCGGAGGAGGTTCTCGGGATCCGGCCCACCGGTCGGTCCGACGGCGACGAATCGGAGGTCGGGCGAGATGCGGGCCACCTCGACGATTCGTTCGGAGAAGTCGTCGGCATCGGTCGCCATGAATCCGCCGAATGCGCAAACCACGAGCGGGGCTCCTTCCTCGCGGGCCCGACCGACGAAGCCGACCAGATCAGGGTCGGCGACGCGAGCGAGTGCCGTACGGTCGGGCAGCTCGAGCAGGGGTCCCACCACCCGCACGTGGGCGGGCCACTGCTGGGGGAGATCGAGCTCAGGGGCGATCATGGCGATCGTCGGAACCGCCCTCGGCACGAACGGATGGAGCCAAGGGAGACTCGTCATCTCCCGTCGCACGCCGAGACGTCGAGCGAGGTGGCGAACGACCGACGCCCGCTCGACCTTTCGCCCCGAGAGGTGGTAGCGCCCGTCGCGCCACACTCGCCGCCCACGGCTGATCCACCAGGCCACGGACAGGGACGTACGACCACGGAAGCCGACCCTCGGCACCATCGGGGAGTCGAGTGGCGGGACGCCCCGTACCGGCCACAGTCCGAAGAAGCTGCTGAGCACCGCCACGGGCAGTTCGGGGCATCGTGCCCTCATGGCAACGACGAACTCGTGCTCCTCGATGTCGACGAGCACCAACTCGGCGCCGACCTCGTCGAGAACCTCTACGACCGAGTCGACGTCGATGCTGCGGCTTGCCGTGGCGATGGCTCGCCATTGCGCAACCGGGCGCAGTCGACGCCGAGTCGTGTCGGGTTTCGCGCGCCACGCGCAGATCCGACGCTCGACCCCACCGAAACGGTCCAGCGATCGTTCGCCACCGTCGACAAGCACTACCCGGTGTCCGGACGCCAGAAGACGATCGGCGAGCCGCGCCGCCAGGATTCGTTTGGAGGTCACCTCGCCCGGGACCAAGACGATGGTTGCCATGCGCATCGTTCCTTCGTCGGCGGGCCGAGTATGGCACCGACGACGGTCAGGCCGCGACCATGACCGAGACCCATATCGCGATGCCGAGCCGCCACAGCCTCTCGCCCATCCAGCGCGCCCTCTACGCGTCGCAGCAACGCGACCCCCGATCTCCCATGCAGAACATGGCGAGCGTTGTCCACATCGACGGCCCGGTCGACCACGACCGGCTGGCCGCAGCCTTCGCCCAGGTGGTCGCCGCACACGACGTCTTACGCACCCGCGTCATCGCATCGGGGGCGGAAGCCACGTCCGTGCAGCTCAGCGCCGAGCCGGCGTCCACGGAGACCATGGATCTTCCTCGCGACGATGTCGGCGAATGGGCGGCCCGTCGAATCGCCGACGTGATCGACGTCGCCGAGCGGGTGTTCGACAGCGTGCTGCTGCGCCACGAGGACGACAGCACCACGTGGTACCTCGCCCTCCACCACTGCGTCACCGACGCGGCCGCATCAACGCAGATCTTCCGCGAGACCGCCGAGGCCTACGTCGGCCACAGTCCGACCCCCGACTCGTACTACGACTGGGTCCGACGCCTGAGCAGACCCGACGAGAGAATCGCGCGAGCACGCTCCCACTGGAGTGAGCGACGTCTTGCACCTCGGTTCGGTCATCTCTACGCCCGAAACCGGCCGCCCACGGCTTCCAGCACCAGGGTCCCGGTCGAATTCGATGCCGACTTCCGCAGGTCCCTCGAGGCACATCTGTCGGGACGTTTCCGGCTCCTCACCCCCGACCTGGCCTGGACGGCGCTCCTCCTGACGGCAACCGCGGCCCTCCTCCATCGCATCACCGGAGCTGTCGAATTCGACATCGGTGTTCCGGTCCACAACCGCAGCGCGCCGCAGGCCCGCACACTGGTCGGTCCGCTCGTCGAGGTATTCCCGGTCGGTGTCGAGATCGACGCCGACGACACCTTCGCCACGCTGCATCATCGGGTGGCCCGATCACTCGCATCGACCCTGGCCAACGCCAGTCCCGGCACCGCCCCCCACGGGGCGAACATCGAGGCGATCGTCAACGTCGTACCGGCGGCCGATATCCAGGAGTTCGCCGGCATCCCGGCGACCTTCGGTTATGTCCATTCGGGGGCGGCCGACCGGACGCACTTGCTCCGCGTGCAGCTCTTCCGATTCGGCGCACCCGAGCTCGCCCTCGATGTCAACCAGGCGGCGGCCGACGAGTCGGCCACCGAGCGAGCACCGGCCCACTTCCTGCGGGTACTCGAGGCACTCGTCGATCGGCCCGACGACCGGCTCGATGAGATGCCCGTCCTGACCGCCGACGAGGCGGCGACAATGACGCGCTGGGGTGATGCTGCGGGGCCGGACTCGGACCCACCGCTCGTCGTGGCGCGCCTGCGTGACGCGCTCGACGGGTCGACCCGGGTTGCCCTCGTCGACGGAGAGCGGTCCTGGACCGGCGATGATCTGTGGCGCACCGTCACCGCCGTGGCCGCGTCCCTGCGGGCGCAGGGCGTCACCAGCGGCACCCGCGTGGCCATCGAGATGGAACGCTCGGCGGACGCGGTGATCGCGATCTATGCAGTGCTCGTCGCCGGCGGGTCCTACGTACCGATCGATCCCGCCCAACCCGACACCCGACGACAACGACTCATCGAGCGCGCCGAGTGCGTGCTCACCCTCCGGTCGCTTCCCGAGATCGACGAGACCCGCTTCGAAGATCCCGAAGTCACCGAGACCGACGAGTGCTACCTGCTCTACACGTCGGGGTCGACCGGCGAGCCGAAGGGGGTGCCGATCACCCACCGCGGCCTCGCCGACTATCTCGCGTTCGCGATCGACCACTACGTCCAGCGCGACGAGGACCTCGTGGTCCCGCTGTTCAGCGCGTTGACGTTCGATCTCACCGTCACCAGCCTCTTCGTGGCGACTGCGACATCCGGACGACTCGTCGTCCTCCGCGGCGACGGTCCCGCCGTCGTGGCCGCGATCGCCGCCGACACGGACTTCACCTGGTGCAAGGCAACGCCGAGCCATCTCGAGATACTCGACCGTCTCCTGCCCGACGAGCACGGACTCACCACCCTCGTGGTCGGCGGCGAGGCTTTTCTCGCGCCCCTCGCGAACCGCCTGCGATCGAAGCTCCCCGGTGTTCACATCTTCAACGAGTACGGGCCGACCGAGGCCGTCGTCGGTTGCATGATCTACGAGGCGACCGGCGACTCCCACCGTTCGAGCCCCGAAGTCCCCATCGGCCGGCCTGCGCCGGGCGTTCGTCTTCGTGTGGTCGACGAGGCGTTTCATCCCGTACCGGTCGGGGCCCCCGGCGAACTCCTGATCTCCCACCGCGGCATGACCACGGGCTACCTCGATGCCGACCCGAGCGCGTTCATGGAGATCGACGAGACCCGCTGGTACCGATCCGGTGACCTCGTCCGCATGCTCGACGACGAGACCTTGGTCTACTTGCGTCGCATCGACGAGCAGTTGAAGGTCGGCGGCATCCGCCTCGATCCCAGCGAGATCGAAGCAGCCCTCGTCAGCCATCCGCTGATCCGACGCGCGGCGGTCCGGCCCTGGTCTCCGACCCACCGCCCGGCCAACCGCCACTGTGTGCGCTGCGGACTCGCCGACAACGTTCCAGGGGTCTCGTTCGACGACTCCGGAACGTGCGACCGGTGCCGCGACTACGACGCGGTCCGCGATCAGGCCGAGTCCTGGTTTCGCACACCTGACGACCTCATCGCCCTGCGAGACGAAGCCCGTCGATCGCGACGCGGCGACTACGACTGCATCGCCTTGCTGAGTGGCGGCAAGGACTCGACCTACGTCCTCTACCAGCTTGTGAAGATGGGCTTCGATGTCCACGCACTCACCCTCGACAACGGCTTCATCTCCGACGAGGCCAAGGAGAACGTCCGCAGGTCCATCGACCATCTCGGTGTGTCGCACGAGTTCGCAACCACAGACGCGATGAACGCGATATTTCGCGACTCACTCGACCGCTTCAGCAATGTCTGCCAGGGGTGCTTCAAGACCATCTACACCGTGGCCACGAACCGAGCGGTCGAGCTCGGTGCGCCTCTCGTCGTCACCGGTCTCTCCCGAGGCCAACTCTTCGAGACCCGCCTGACGCCTGCGCAATTCGCCGAGAGCCGTTTCGATCCCGCCGCGATCGACGAGGCGGTGCTGGCAGCCCGCAAGGCCTATCACCGCACGGACGATGCCGTGACCCGGCTTCTCGACACGGAGATCTTCGAGACCGACGATGTCTTCGAGGCGGTGAGCTATGTCGACTTCTACCGCTACCTCGACGTGGAACTCAGCGAGATGCTCCGCTTCCTGGAAGAGGAGGCACCGTGGGTCCGGCCCTCCGACACCGGCCGGTCGACGAACTGCCGGATCAACGCCGCCGGCATCCAGACCCACCTCCATGAGCAGGGCTACCACAATTACGCGGAGCCCTATGCGTGGGACGTTCGCCTCGGCCACAAGCAACGCGACGAGGCGCTGGCCGAACTCGATGACCGAGACGACGTCGCCGAGGTCGCCGCGATCCTGGCCGATGTCGACTACCGGCCACGACGCCGCGAGGTGCTGACGGCCTGGGCCGAACTCGAGAATGACACCGCACCACCCACACCGACCGAACTCCGCACCCACCTCCAGAGCCTCCTCCCCGCCTACGCCATACCCGACGCGTTCGTGTTCGTGCCCGAGCTGGCCATGACCGCCAACGGCAAGCTCGACATCGAGAAGCTGCCGGCGCCCGAGCGATCCCACCGCTCGAGTCCCGGCATGGTGCTCGCACCCGCCTCACCGCTCGAACGCACCATCGTGTCGATCTGGGAGCGGCAGTTGGGCATCGAGCCGATCTCGGTCGACGACGACTACTTCGCCCTGGGCGGCGACTCCCTCGGGGCGATCGAGATGGCGATGCTGCTCACCGATGAGCTCGACGTCGACGTGCCCGATTCGGTCGTGTTCGCCAACGCCGTCCCGCGCCGACTCGCCGAGGCCATCTCGGCGTTCCTCCAGGACGGAACCACGGAGGCCGGTCCACAGCCTGCGACCGCCGGCTCGCCACCGCCCCTGTCGGACGGCGAGCAGTCGCTCCTCTACGAAGCACGCCTGCATCCCGTCGACCCGCGCTACAACCAGGGCCGGACCTATCGGATCCACGGTGTCGTCGACGTCGACCGAATCCACAGGGCCATCGAACGCGTCGCCGCCCGGCACCAACCGCTCCACTGGACCCATGCCAGCCCGAGGGTCCGCCTGACGCCCACCGCCGCTGTCGACTTCCGGGCCGATGAGCCCGGCACCACCGAGGAGGCCGAGCGGTCGGCGGCAGCACTCCACCGCGCACCCTTCGACCTCGAACGAGGACCGCTGCTGCGGGCCCAGCTCGGTCAGCTCACCGACACGGAATCACCCACGGCGATCCTGACGATCGCGACCCACCACGTCTCGACCGACGAAGGCTCCTTCGACCGACTCTGGAGCGAGATCGCGACGGCCTACTCCGGCGACGATCTCCCGCAGCTGCCGATCTCCTACGCCGACCACACGACGTGGCAGCGGCGGCGCGCTCCCGAGGCCGCAAGAGCCTTCTGGCTGGAGCACGCCGCAGGCGGTGCGCGTCTGCCGATCATGCGCCCTACGCGACACGAGCCCGACGGCCTGCGGCAGCGTCCCACGACCCTTCGCGCCGACGAACTACGCGCCGCCGCGGGCGCCAGCCCATTCGCAACGGTGCTCGCCGCGGTTGGTCTCGCCCTGCGTCGCATCGACGGCCGTCGGCCACCTTCGGTCGGCGCATTGGTTTCGACGCGGGACCACGCCGCCGCGACCGATCTGATCGGCTACTACCTGAACACCCTCCCGATCGAAGTCCCGGTCTCGGACGAGCTCACGCTCGCGCAACTGCGCACTGCGTGCGCCTCACGACTCGCCGAGGCAATGACCCATCGTTCGTATCCGTTCGCCCGCATCGTCGCCGACCAGCGCGATGTCGGGCGACCCGACCCCACTCCGCAGGTGCTGGTGACGCTCCAGGAGCTCGGCGCCCTTCGGCTCGGTGAGGTGCCCGTGGAACAGGAGATCCTCTACAGCGGATCGGCCGTCGCCGACGCAACGATCTTCGTCCAGGTGCGCGACGACCGAGTCGAGCTCGCGATCGAGCACCGCGCCACCGTCATCGATGCCGCAATGGCCGATTTCCTGTTGGCCGAGGCGGAGGCCGCCCTGACCGCGATCGTTCGGGCACCCAAGCAGACCGTTGCCGAGTGGCGCAGCCGAGGGACGAACGATCACGTCCTCCACGGGGATCCGGCGCCGACCTCGACACACGTCCTCGACGCGTTCCGGGCCCATGTTGCCGCTCGGCCGGATGCGATTGCGGTGCGGCTCAAGGACACCACCACGAGCCGCCTCGATCTCGACCTCTGGTCCGACCACATCGCCGGCCGTCTCATCGCCGACGGAATCCGACCCGGCGATCGAGTGGCGATGGCGGTTCGGCGCTCCGCTGCCGCCGTGGCGTCGATCGTCGGCATCCTCAAGGCCGGCGCCGCCTACGTTCCCATCGACCTCGACTACCCATCGGACCGCAACCGCGAGATTCTCGATGGCGCCGGCGTGGCAATGGTCCTCGTCGCCCGGCCCGACGCAGAACAGGCCGTGCTGGTGGGTCATCCGCAGGTCGTCATCGACCTCGCACCATCCGAGTCCCTCGAGCCGGGGAACGCGCTGCCGCCGACGTCGCTCGACGACACCGCCTACGTCATCCACACGTCCGGCTCCACCGGCACGCCGCGGGGTGTGGCGGTGGATCACCGTCGACTCGCCGTGAGCACTGCGGTGCGCGGCCCCGTCTACCGCGACGATCCCGACGACTTCCTGCTGCTCTCGAGCTTCGCGTTCGACAGCTCGGTGGCGGGCCTCTTCTGGGCCCTGAGCACCGGCGCGACCCTGACGCTTCCGACGACGACGCAGGCCCACGATGTCGACGAGCTCGTCGATCTCTTCACCGGCGGATCGACCCACACGTTGCTCGTTCCCACGCTCTACCGGGCGGTGTTGAGCCGAGCCGGCGAAGGTGGCGCGTGGCCCCGCCAGGTGATCGTTGCAGGCGAAGCCACCACCAGCGAGCTCATCGACGCCCACCGCCGAACCCATCCGGAGAGCCGACTCACCAACGAGTACGGACCAACGGAAGCAACCGTATGGGCAACTGCCGCGCATCTCGACGCAACGTCATCGGGGGTCGTCCCCATCGGTACGCCGCTCCCGGGGACCTGGGCGGCCGTGATCGATGCCGACGCACAGCCGTGCCCGCCCGGCGTCGTGGGCGAGCTCGTGCTCGGTGGTGCCCTCGTCACCGACGGCTACGACGGCCTGGATTCGGATCGGTTCCTCGATTCTTCACCACTCGGCCCCGGTCGGGCCTTTCTCACGGGTGACCTGGCGGCCCACGTCGGCGGGCAGATCTACTTCCTCGGTCGTTTCGACGACCAGCTCAACGTCGGCGGAGTGCGCCTCGAGCCCGGTGAGATCGAAGCGGCGCTGGAGTCGGTCGAAGGCGTCGAAGCAACCGTGGTGGTCGCCCAAGACCCCCGGTCGCTCCAGGTGCGTCTCGCCGATGCGGACGCGGCGTCACTGCGATCCGCATTCGATCACGCGAGCGGCTCGGTCGACCCGCTGAGTGAGGTCTTCGCCGCGCTCGAGGACCCGTCGCGCCAGGCGGTGGTCGCCCATGTCGAGCCGGGTGAGGTCCGGCCCGACATCGCTGCGCTGCGCACCGCAGCCCGGGATCGCTTGCCGGCGTCCAGCCGCCCGGTCCGCTACTTCCTCCACGACGCACTCCCACGCACACCGAGCGGAAAGATCGACCGACGCGCGGTCACACGCATTGCGATCGAGGAGCCGGCGCCGTCGGCCCCACCACCCGCCACCACGATATTCGACGACCCCGAACTCACCGAACTCGTCCACCTGCACCGTCGGGCCCTCGAGCGCCGAACGGACGACCTCGCAGGCTTCGGGCCAGACACCGACTTCTTCGACGCCGGCGGCGACTCGCTCGCCGCACTCGAGCTGCTCCAGCTGGTCGAGAGCCGCTACGGCATCACCCTACGCGTGTCGGTTCTCTTCGAAGCCCGAACACCGCGGGCGCTGCATCGCACGCTCGGCCTGAGCGGCGAAGCGCCGGCGACACACGACGACCTCGTCGTGATACGGCCCGGGACCGAGGCTTCGGCCCCACTCTGGCTCCTTCCCGGTGCCGGTGGCGTCCTGCTCGTCTTCGAACGGATCGTCGCCGCACTCGACCCCGACCTGCGAGTGCTCGGGCTCGACTATCCCGGCACTCGCGGTGAGCGCTCCCCGCTCACCACCGTGGAGGAGCTCGGCGAGTACTACACCGACGCCATGCGCCGAGCCCAGCCGCAAGGCCCCTACCGCATGCTCGGCTACAGCCTCGGCGGACTGGTTGCGGTCGACATCGCACGGCGTCTCCACGAAGACGGCGAGGTCGTCGAGTTCCTGGGCGCGATCGAGGCCGGACTGGCCGACGCGGCCGATCCTCGCTCGCGCCGCGAGATCTACCGCGACACCTATGCGGACGAGGGTCTTCGAGGAATCACCCGCCGGGTCCGGGAAAAGCTGAGTGGCCGCTTGCGGCGCGCACCCGAGAAGGCCTCCCGTCGTCTGCGGACCATCGTCGAAGGCGCAGCCATCAGCCGTTTCGGGCTCCGCCCATCCGATCGTTTCCTGTTCATCCGCATGCTCGCCGTCTCGCGCGCCGCGGGACTGCGCTACCGACCGCCGCGGATCTCGAGTCGGGTGACGCTCTTCGTCGGCGCCGACGCGACCGACCAATGGCGCCAGGCGATGACGACGTCGTGGTCCGAGGTTGCCGGCGCCGGCCTCGATGTCCTCACCGTGCCCGGCTCCCACCTCGACAACGCGATGCTGACCGACCCCGCCGCAGCCCGAGCGCTCGCCGCCGACGTATCGAAGGCGCTCCGGTGAATCGGATCGTTCGCGACCAACTCGTCGACACGATCCGCCCCTACCGAGGCCGCATCGCCTTGGCCACCGCTCTGTCGATCGTCCAGGCGCTCGCCCTTCTTCCCATTCCGCTCCTCCTCGGGTACGCCTTCGACACCGCACTGCCCGACGAGCGGAAGGGCCTCGTGCTCGGGCTCGCAGCCGGCGTCTCGGCCGCGGTGCTGGTGAGTGGCGCTGCGTCGGTGGTGAGCATGTACTTCCAGATCGGAACCGCGACACGGATCGGGCAGGACCTGCGGGGTGCGCTGATTCGTCGACTGTTCGATGCGCCCCGCACGATGTTCGACCGAAGCCTCGTCGGTGACATCCACGACCGGGTCGTGACCGACAGCCTTCGCGCCGTCGAGATGTTCGGCGCCGCCCTCAACAAGCTGGTGCCCGACATCGTGATCACCGTCGGCGTCGCGATCATTCTCGCGATCCTCGATGTGCAACTGGCACTGGTCACCCTGGGATTCCTCCCGCTCGTGTTGCTCGTCTCCCGATTCATGATCGCCCGCCAGACTCCGGCCACGCGCCACTACCACCAGGTGTTCCGGGAGTTCAGCACCCGCGTCATGAGGATCACCCGGAGCCAGGACCTCATCCGTGTGACCGGCTCAGAGGGACGCGAGTTGACCGCAGGAGACCAGGAGCTCGCGATGCTCACCGGCGCCCACAGTCGGTTCGAGTTCATCGCAGCCGCCCATCGCGCCGCCCAACAGTCGATCATCGGACTCGCCGGTGCCGCGCTGCTCGTCGCCGGAGGGGCCGCAGTCATCGACACCTCGATGACCCTCGGCGAGCTCCTCGCGTTCTACGCCGCTTTTGCGATGCTACGCGGACCCGCCGGGCGGTCGGCGGGCGCCTACAGCGAGCTCATCAGCGGCTGGCACGCCTACCAACGGGTGATCGACTTCCTCCATGATCCCTCATCCCGCCCGTATCACGGCACACGTGCGGCCGATGCCGGAGACGAATTCTCGTTCCACGACGTGAGCTTCGGCTACACCGATGACACACAGGTGGTCGACCGACTCTCGTTCACGATGACACCGGGATCGGTGACCGCGTTGATCGGGCCCAACGGATCGGGGAAGAGCACGGTCGTCAGTCTGCTCCTGGGCTTCTACCGGCCCGATGGCGGCGCGATCCGAATCGGCGACCTCGGCTACGACGAGGTCGATCTCCATGACTTGCGCCGCCAGTTCGGCGTCGTGCCCCAGGAGCCGTTCCTCCTACCGGGCTCGATCCACGAGAACATCACCTACGGCGCCGACCCGACCGATGCCGAACTCGAGCAGGCCCTCGCCGTTTCCGGTGCCGATGCCGTGGTCGACGGCCTACCGAAGGGCATCGACACCGTGGTCGGCGAAGACGGCCAACTCCTCTCCGGCGGCCAGCGACAGCGAATCTCGATCGCCCGTGCCCTGCTCGGCGAGCCCAAGGTCCTGGTCCTCGACGAGCCGACGAACCATCTCGACGAAGCGGCGATCGGCGACTTCCTCCGGCGTCTCAACGATCTGCGATCGACGATGACGGTCCTCTTGATCAGCCATCACCGCGCCGTCACGGCCCTGGCCGATCACACCGTCGAGCTACGGGAACAGGCGGGCTGACGGTCAGACGTCGTCGCGGTCTTCGGCCGCCTTGTCGAGCTGGAAAGCGGCGTGGAGGGCAATGACGGCATCCTCGACGGCACTCTCTCGCACCACGCAGGAGATGCGAATGGCCGAGGTGGAGATCATCTCGATGTTGATCTCGCTCGCGGCCAGTGTCTCGAACATCGTGGCGGCAACGCCCGGGTTGGTCTGCATCCCGGCGCCGATCAGGCTCACCCGGGCGATGGCGTCGTCGGCCACGACGTCGTCGGACCCGAGCTCGTCCTTGATCGAACGCAGCGCATTCGTGGCGGCCTCGATCTGTTCGTGCGGCAGGGTGAAGCTGATGTCGGTGCGACCCTCGTCCGACACGTTCTGCACGATCATGTCGACGTTCACCTCGGCGTCGGCCAGCGTGCGGAAAAGCAGCGCGGCGACGCCCGGCCGGTCACTCACCCCGGAGACCGTCATCTTGGCCTCGGAAGTGTCGTGCGTGACCGCAGAGATGATGGCGCGTTCCATGGAGGCCTCCTCGGTGACCCAGGTTCCCGGCACCCACGAGAATGCGCTGCGGACGTGCAGCTTCACTCCGTGGGAACGGGCGAGCTCGACCGACCGCATGGCCGGTTTCGGACAACCGGTGGCGGTCATCTCGAGCAGTTCGTCGAATGAGACATGATGCAACTGGCGGGCATCGGCGACCACCCGCGGGTCGGTGGTGAACACGCCGGGCACGTCGGTGTACAGCTCGCACGCCTCGGCGCCGAGCGCATGCGCCAGCGCAACCGCGGTGGTGTCGGAACCGCCACGACCGAAGAAAGTGACGTCGTTGTCGGTCGACACACCCTGTGAACCACCGACCACGGGGACCTTGCCGGCGTCGAGTGCGTCCTTGATGCGGTGGGGGTTGACGTCGAGGATCTTCGCGTTGCGATGCGTCGAGTCCGTGAGGAATCCGGCCTGACTACCGGTGAACGAATCGCTCTCGATCCCGAGGTCGTGCAGCGCCATCGACACGAGGGCGCACGCCTTGCGTTCGCCGCCGGTGATGAGCATGTCCATCTCGCGACCGGGCTTGGTCTTCGACACCTGTTCGGCCAATCGGAGCAGCTCGTCGGTCTCCTTGCCCATCGCGGAGACGACCAACACGACCTGGTCGCCCTTCTTGCGACAGCGGGCGACGTGGTCGGCCACGGCCCTGATGCGATCGGGATCGCCGACGGAGGTGCCGCCGAACTTCTGCACGTAGAGGGCCACAGCGAAAAGGCTACCGGCCCGGTGCGCCGGTCGAGCCGGAATAGAGCTCGATGCTCCAGGACCCGTCGGCCCGGGGGCCGGTGGCCATCGACGCGGCCCCGGCCGGCACCACGACCGAGTCCGGGAAGTCGCACAGCAACACCCGCTGATGCGGATCGGCGAAGAGCGCGACTGCGGCGCTCGTCGTGTCGACCGCGAGGATCTCGGACCGGCGACGAAGGTCGACCGGCCCGTCGGTCATCGCAACGCCCGGAGCCCAGGTGGCCAGCCGCTGCCATCGCGGTTTTGCATTGCGGTCACGCAATCCGGCGTCGCGCAGACGCCGAACGAGCTCACGGCTGTCGACGGCGACGGCACCGCCGGCGAGGGCCCGATCCCGGTCGATCGAATCCACGTCGTAGTGGTCGCCCTGGAATCCGAGCCGTCGTTTCCCGATCGAACGGGCGAACTCGTGGAGCTCGTCCCGGGAACGATCACTCACGAGGTGGGCCCATCGCAGTCCGCGCCATTCCCACCGAGCGTCGTCAACGAGGATTGCCACGCCGACGACGCTAGCGGCACCGGCGCGATCGGCTCTTCGGCCTCACCCGTGACAAACTCACGCAGTGGGGCAGACCGACACGAGCGAGATTCTGATGCGGGTCCCGGCCCGGGCGCCCTACGCGCGCATCGTCCGCGTCGGCGCCGCCGCGCTGGCGCTGCGCCAGGGAATGAGTTTCGGCGAGATCGACGATCTGCGCCTCGCCATCGACGAGGCCATGATCCTGCTGCTCGACGGCCTCGATCAGGAGGGCGAAACCGACATCGACATCGTCTTCCGGATGGCCGACGGCTGCTTCGAACTCGAGGCCACCCGACGAAAGGGGCCCAAGGTCGGGGCGACCGCGGTCCACCGGTTCGACGCGATCGTCAGCGGCCTGGTCGACGACTACACCGTCGACCCGAACCAGGCGAGTGTCCGGCTGGGCAAGGCCCCGGCGGAGGCTGCGGCCCGGTAAGCCGCCGGCTCAGCGTCCGCTCGACCCGAACCCGGTGTCACCCCGGTCGGTCTCGTCGAGGAACTCGACCTCCACGAACTCGACGTGGCCGACGGCCTGCACGACCAGCTGGGCGATCCGCTCGCCCCGCACGACCTCGAATGCGGTCGACGGATCGAGATTCACCAGACACACCTTCAGCTCACCCCGATACCCGGAGTCGACCAGGCCCGGGGTGTTGAGCACGGTCACACCGTGTCGGAATGCAAGACCGCTGCGGGGTTGCACGAACCCGGCGTAGCCCTCGGGGAGGGCGATGGCGATGCCGGTGGGCACCAGCGCCCGGCCACCGCCGGGCGCAAGGGTCACACTCTCCCGGGCGACGAGGTCGACGCCGGCATCGCCGGGTTTCGCGTAGGCGGGCAGCGGGAGTTCGGGGTCGAGTCGTAGGACGGGAAGATCGATCACGGCTCGACCCTAGCGACCCCGTCTACCCTGATCGGATGCTTGCTTGGATGGACCTCGAGATGACCGGGCTCGACCCCTCCCGTCACACGATCGTAGAGATCGCCACGCTGCTCACCGACGACGACCTCGAGCTGGTCGCCGAGGGACCGGACCTGATCGTTCGGGCCACCGCGGCCGAACTGGCCGAGATGGACGACTTCGTCACCGACATGCACACCCGCAGCGGACTGCTCGAGAAGATCTCGGCATCCACGGTCAGCCTCGAGGAAGCCGGCGAGCAGACGATGGCGTTCCTGCGCGAGCACATCCCCGAGGCCCGCACCGTGCCACTCTGCGGCAATTCCATCGGCACCGACCGACGATTCCTTGCGGCGTATCTGCCCGAGGTCGAGGAGTTCCTGCACTATCGATCGGTCGACGTGTCCACCCTGAAGGAGCTCGCCCGACGCTGGTACCCCGACGCGTTCGCCTCGGCGCCGAAGAAGGCCGCCGGCCATCGGGCGCTCGACGACATCCGCGAGAGCCTCGACGAGCTCCGCCACTACCGCTCGACCCTTTTCGTGAGTCCGCCGACGCCCCAATAGGGTGCCGGGGTGACCGATCCCGTCTACACGAAGCAGGAACAAGAGCCGGCCTCCGAAGAGGTGACCGAGGTGGCACCGGGCGTGCTCCGGCTCCAGCTCCCGATCTCCATGCCCGGCCTCGGTCATGTCAACACCTACGCCCTCGAGGACGAGCGGGGCTTCGCCCTCGTCGACCCCGGTCTTCCCGGCCCCGAGTCCTGGGCTGCGTTGCTCGAACGGCTCGCCACGGCCGGCATTCCGCTGGCCCGGGTGCACACGACCATCGTCACCCACTCCCATCCCGACCACTTCGGTGGCGCCGACCAGCTCACCGAGGAGGCCGGTGCCGCCGTCCTCACCCACGAGTCGTTCCGGTCGCTCGTCGCCGAGGCCAACGACGACATCGACATGGACCTGCTCGACGCCGACGAGGACGAGCTGGTCGAGGTGTGGAAACGGCGGTTCGCCTCCTTCGAACCCACGCCGTGGGGCACCACCCGAGAGCCGCCGCCCGACGAGGCCATCCGCCGCTGGATCGTCATGGGCCAGGGCGGTCACCGCCGGTTCCGAGGCCCCGAGCCCACCATCCGCGTCGCCGACGACGAGATCGTGCGGCTCGCCGGGCGCGACTGGTTCGCGGTCCACACCCCCGGCCACACCACCGACCACCTGTGCCTCTTCGACCCCGAGGAGGGCGTGCTGCTCGCGGGCGACCATGTGCTGCCCACGATCACCCCCCACATCGCGGGCTCGACCGACGTGAACGACCCGCTCGCCACGTTCTTCGCGTCGCTCGACAAGGTCGCCGCGCTCGAAGGGCTCACGTGCGTCCTGCCGGCTCACGGCCATCCGTTCGAGGACCTCTCCGGACGCTGCACCCACATCCGCGAACACCACGACGACCGCTTGCAACTGTTGCGCGACGCAGCCGACGCCCACCCCGACGCGCCCGTCGAAGCCTGGATGCAGGTGCTCTTTCGCGAACGGTCGTGGGGCGAGATGGCCGCCAGCGAGACCTACGCCCACCTCGAGCATCTCCGGGTGATCGGCGAGGCCTCGGCCCGCCGCGACGACGACGGCCTCCTCCGCTTCGACCTCGCCACCGCCTGATCTCCCCTCGACGGCCGCCAAACCCGCCGTTCGACACTCAGGAGGGCGGCAGGGGGACGATCCGAGCGACGCTGCCGGCGACGCCGTCGGTCGTGAGCCACGTTTCGATGCCGGCATCGACGGTGCGCCACTTCAGCCGCACATCGGTGCCGGGTTCGACACCCGGACCGTGTTCGAGTTCGGCGCGGACCGGGAACTTCGCCTGACCCGACCGCTCGAGCGCTTCCTCGACGGCCATCCACTGCGCGGCGTTGTTCACGTGGCCGAGCACGTCGAGGTCGCCGAAACGAACGGTCCAGACGTCGTCGTGGACATCGTCGGGCCAGGCCGACGGCAGGGTGGTCCGCGCCGAGATCTGACGGTCACCGGCCGTCTCGCCCCAGATCTCGAAGAAGTCGGGCGAGAGCTTGGCCGGACGACCGGTCGCGGCGTCGACGAAGACCCACACCGTGGACGCCTCGACGTGGGCCCCGCGGTCACCGCGGAGCTGGGTGCGTCGCTCGGCCCACCGGCCGCCGTAGCCGCTGCACCAGGTGGCGATGTCGAGCCATTCCTCGAAGACCGGCGGCTGGTGGATCTCGAGCATCGTGCGCCGCACCACCCAGTTCATCGGATTCGCGAGCTTCGAGTCGGCCGAATCGTCTCGGGCGACGTCCTGCAGGTGCCGCACCAGCGCATCCAGCCGACACCGGCTGGTGGGATCCACATCGGCGAGACGGACCCGGCGACCGGACTCGAACACCCGGCCGGACCGCGGCCGAGGGGTGATTTCTGCGGCTCCGGGTTCGGCCATGGGCGGCACCGTAGCGGGCCGGTCCGGACCCGATTCGAGAAATCGCCGTTAATTCGGTTGACGGATGCCGAAGCGTCCGCCACCGTGTCACCTGCCGGAGAGACCGGCCGCGACCAGGAGTCGACATGAACAACGTCATGTGCAACGAGCATCACAACGGTTTCAACGCCGCCGCCGCTCCTGCGCGTGCTGATGTGCGTTCGACCCTCGCCATTTCGACCTCGTGGACCTTTGCCACGAAGCCCTATGGCGACCAGCGGCCCTCCGGAGCCTCTCCCGGGTGACACCAATGTCACCCAAGAAAGGGAGAGAAGCACTGCGGCCGCCGGAAAATCCGGCGGCTTTTCTGCTTTTCGGGCACGAAATACGACACGAAGACCAACACCACGTCGGACACGACAAAACGAAGCAACCCACCAGGGAAGGAGACGAGGTCATGGGACCCCTCGTCAAAGAGAGCGACGACATACACGACAACTTCATCCGGGAGGCGGCGACGTGGGAGAACCACGCCGCGTGTCGCTCCGTCATCGATGCCGCCGACCTGTTCTTCAGCGAGGACATCGGTGAGATCGCGGCGGCCAAGCGGGTCTGTGCCGAGTGCCCGGTGCTCGCACCGTGCCTCGAGGGCGCCCTCGACCGGCGTGAGCCGTGCGGCGTGTGGGGCGGTCAGCTCTTCATGAACGGCAAGATGCTGACGGTCAAACGCCGTCGGGGTCGTCCACCGAAGGTGGCTCGCCCCGAGGACCAGATGCCCGTCATCGCGGTGCCGGCACACCTCGCCGACCAGGCACAGCGCCTCACGGCCTGACCTGAACCTCCCCCCACGGCGCAGGCGCCGGCGTGGTGTCGAAACGATGAACCCCCGGGCCCGGGCAACGGCAGATGCGAGCCCCGGCCTGACCATCGACACGACACCGCGCCGGCGGTACGGCGACCGGCGGGAACGATCACGGCCCCGCCGGCGTTGGAAGCAGACAGCACGTCGGCGGGTTTCTCCGCCGACAGGCGGTCGGCTCGTACGTGCGAGTACCGTTTTCGTGGAGTTCCCATGCGCGACGAGATCAACGAGGAGATTCTCTGATGGGCGAGTTCGCGTGGCCCTTCGGTCTCGGCATCTTCGCCGCGTTCAACCCCTGCGGGTTCGCGATGCTTCCGGCGTACCTGTCCTACTTCCTCGGTATCGAGAGCAAGGAGCACGGCCAGAGCCGACTGGCCACGGTGGCTCGAGGCCTCGTGGTCGGTCTCGTGATGACGATGGGTTTCATCGCCGTGTTCGGCACGTTCGGCGTGCTCTTCGCCACGGTCATCAACCAGGGCGACGTGCTCGACTACGCCCCCTACGTCATCATCGCCATCGGCGTGCTGCTCATCCCACTCGGCATCTCCATGCTGCTCGGGCGGCAGCTGAACGTGCGGCTGCCGAAGATGAACAAGGGCACAGGGAGCCGGAATCTCGGGTCCATCTTCATGTTCGGCGTCAGCTACGCGGTCGTGTCGCTCTCGTGCACGGTGGGCATCTTCATCTCCGGCGTGAGCAACTCGTTCTCGGCCGACGGTGTGGCCCGGGGCACCGGAAACTTCCTCGCCTACGGCATCGGCATGGGTGTGGTCGTCACCTTCCTCACGATGAGCCTGGCCCTGGCCAAGAGCAATGTCGCGACCAACATGCGGCGCATCCTCCCCCACATCGGACGGTTCTCCGGGGTGCTGTTGGTCATCGCCGGCATCTACATGATCGACTACGGCATCTGGGACTACCGGATCACCGTCGACAACCAGTTCGACGCGGGCAATCTTCTCGTCGATCAGTTCCTCGAGTTCCAGAGCGCCACGACCACGTGGATCCAGGAAACCACCACCGAACGGATCGGCCTGTTGTCGCTCTTCGGCATCTTCGGCGCCCTCGTGATCGGATGGCGCGACGACCTGCGTGACCCGGTTTCGCGCGCCTCCATCGGTCTGGTGTATCTCGCCGTGTACTTCATGACCGAGGTCTACAACGGTGGTGAGTTCATCCTCCTGCCCCTGCTCCGCTTCGTCGGCGGCTGGCCGGCCCGCATCGGCAACTGGTTCTCGGACCCGGTCCGGGCCGGCGTTCCCCTCGAGGTCGTCTTCGTCGCGCTGGTCGCCTGGATCGTGTGGCGCCGAGTCGGTCGGTATCGTCCGCAGCATGCTGCGCGACTTGCTCGGACATCCTGAGGTCACCGAGGTCTGCGAACTTCGCAACACCTTCGGCCTCATGGCGTTCCACGGCGGCAACCTCGAACGCTGCACCGACGTGATCGCCACCGAGGTCGCCGAGCGCACCGATGCATCGCTCTACGCGATCATCCAGGCGCCGCCGTTGCGACGCCACATCCCGTCGACCGCCTTCGACCCCGCCCACTCTCCCGCGCTCGCCGGCTTCGTCGACCATGTCGATGTCGTCATCGCGATCCACGGCTACGGCCGTGAGGACCGGTTCTGGGATGTGCTGTTGGGAGGCCGCAACCGGGCCCTCGCCACTCACGTCGGCGATCACCTGCGCGGCGGTATCGACGAGCGCTTCGGCATCATCGACCGCCTCGACGACATCCCCAAGGGGCTACGCGGCCAGCACGCCGACAATCCCGTGAACCTCCCCACGAACGCCGGGGTACAGATCGAACTGCCGCCCACCACCCGCTGGAACCGTGAGGAAGCTGAATGGTCCGACTGGCAGGGCACCAGCCGGGCCCCGCAGGTCGAGCAGCTGATCGAGGTACTGAGCAAGGCCGTGTCGAGCTGGCCGCTCTAGTCTCCGAGAATGCACCTCCGCATCTTCGTCGAACCCCAGCAGGGCACCACCTACGCCCGCCTCCGCACGCTCGCCCAGCGAGCCGAAGCCCTCGGATTCGACGGCTTCTCCACCTCGGACCACTACCTGCACATGGGTGACGGCGACGGCCTCCCCGGCCCATGTGATGCCCTCACCACGCTGGCCGGGCTCGCCGGCGACACCGAACGACTTCGCCTCGGCACGCTGGTCACGCCGATCACCTTCCGGCTACCCGGCCCACTGGCCATCGCCGTGGCCCAGATCGACGAGATGAGCAACGGACGCGTCGAGCTCGGACTCGGCGCCGGATGGTTCGAGGAGGAACACCGGAAGTACGGCATCCCGTTCCACGACCTCGGTGGTCGGTTCGATCGCCTCGAGGAGCAGCTCGCGATCATCACCGGTCTGTGGGAGACCCCGGCGGGTGAGGAATTCGAGTTCTCCGGTGAGCACTACACGATCCAGTCGTCGCCGGCGCTGGCGGTACCCACCCAGTCGCCCCGCCCGCCGATCGTCATGGGCGGCTTCGGCCAGAAGCGGACGCCTCGCCTCGCCGCCACCTACGCCGACGAGTTCAACGTCCCGTTCTCGCCGGCTGCCGCGTTCGCGCCGGTCACCGACAATGTCGTCGCCGCCTGCGAAGCTCGCGACCGTGATCCGGCGACGATGACGTTCTCCGCCGCCCAGGTCGTGTGCTGCGGAACCGACGAGGCCGAGATCGCCCGCCGGGCCGCCGCCATCGGGCGAGAGGTCCCTGAACTTCGCGAGAACGGCGTGGCCGGCACCCCGGACGAGTGCGTGGCCCGGCTGCGGGAGTTCGCCGATGCCGGCGCCACCCGGGCCTACCTCCAGGTGCTCGACGACACCGACCTCGACCACCTCGAGCTCATCGCCGCGGAGGTGGCACCTCACCTCGCCGCCTGACGCGGATCAGGGAGCGAGCCGGACCACGGTCCACTCGTCGTCGTCGGCTCGTCGGTACTCCAGGCGGTCGTGGAGTCGGTTCGGTCGGCCCTGCCAGAACTCGACCGAGCGGGGCCGTACGAGATAGCCGCCCCAGTGTGGGGGCCGGGGAACGGTGTCGGGAAAGCGGGCCTCGACCTCGGCCTGGCGAGCCTCGAGCTCGGCCCGGGACGCGATGACCGCCGACTGATCGCTCGCCCACGCCCCGATCTGGGCGCCTCGGGGTCGGCCGGCGAAGTAGGCGTCGGACTCGGGATCGGGCAACAGCTCGACGTCGCCCACCACCCGGATCTGTCGCTCGATCTCCCGCCAGACGAACGTCAGGGCCGCCCGACCCGTGGCCGTGATGGCCGCGCCCTTCACCGACCTGCGGTTCGTGTGGAAGACGAAGCCCCGCTCGTCGGCCCCCTTCACGAGGACGGCCCGAGACGACGGCCAGCCGTCGACGCCCACCGTCGCCAACGTCGCCAGGTTGGCGTCGAAGGGGTGGGTGGACGCCCAGGAAGTGAACCAGTCGTCGAACTGGGCCATCGGCGTCGGCGCGAGATCGGACTCGTCGAGTCCGGCGAGTCCGTAGTGCTCGCGCATCGCAGCGAGGTCCATCGACGCAGCCTACGGTGCAGCCGTGGAGCTACCGAAGCCGGTTCTGGTCGCGTCCGGTGGCCTCGTCGGCGCCGGCACCCGTTGGGCGTTGCTGCAGGTCGCCGACGATGCGGCCTGGGCGCTCGTCGGCATGAACGCGATCGGTAGCTTCGTTCTCGGGATGCTGATCCACGGTGCACTCCGGGGCGACGGCTCCCGCCGACTCGGCGTCGGCGTGGGATTCTGCGGCGCTCTGACCACGTTCTCGACACTGGCGGTCGACGCGGCGCATCACCTCGACGCCGGCTCGCCGCTCGACGGCGCCGGCCTGCTGCTCGCCAGCGTGGTCACCGGTCTCGTCGCGCTGCTCGGCGGGATGGCCACCCGACGGGAGTCCGCATGATCGTCGCGTCGTTCGCGGCCATGGCGATGGCCGGCACCGTCGCCCGGTGGCAGTTGGCCGAGCGGCTGCCGCCACCGGTCGGCACGCTCGTGGCCAATCTCGTCGGGTCGTTCGCCCTCGGTTGGCTGAGCGGTGCGTCAGCCGCCACATCGACCGTGATTGGGGTTGCCGCTCTCGGGTCGTTCACGACGTTCTCGACGCTGATGCTCGAGCTCGTGGCGCTGTGGGACGCGCGGCCCGGGGCGGCGACCGGCTATCTCGCGCTGACCATTGTCGGCGGCGTCGGCCTCGCGTGGTTGGGCCTGTCGATCAGCTAGCGGGCGCCGGGATCTCGGTCATGCCGCCCAGGTAGGGCAGCAGTACCTCGGGCATCGCAACCGAGCCGTCGGCCCGGCGATACGTCTCGATGATCGCCGCCCAGACGCGGGGTACCGCCAGACCGGAACCATTGAGGCTGTGGACGAAACGGGTGCCCTTCTCGCCCTCGGGCCGGTAGCGGATGTTGGCTCGGCGAGCCTGATAGTCGGTGCACCACGAGACAGAGGAGACCTCGAGCCAGCGATCAGCGCCCGGCGCGAAGACCTCGATGTCGTAGGTGCGGGCGCCGGCGCCGCTGATGTCGCCACACGCCAAGTCGAGCACCCGATGGGCGAGACCGAGATCACGAATGGCGCCCTCGGCTCGCTCGAGGATCTCCGTGTGCATGGCCACGGCCTGATCGGGCGTGCAGAAGGCATAGAGCTCGACCTTGTCGAACTCGTGGACCCGCAGCAGCCCTCGCGTGTCGCGGCCGGCGGAACCGGCCTCGCGCCGGAAGCACGACGTGTGGGCCATGAGTCGCAGAGGCAGTTCGGCCTCGTCGAGGATCTCGCCGGCGACCATCGACGTGAGGGGCACCTCGGCGGTGGGAATGGCCCACAGGTCGTCGCGCTCGAGGTGGTACGCGTCGTCGGAGAACTTGGGCAGATGGCCGGTGCCGATCATCGTCTCGGTCTTGACGACGGTCGGCGGCCGCACCTCTTCGAAGGCGTCACGATTCCGGTCGAGGCCGTAGGAGATCAGGGCTCGCAACAGGCGGGCGCCGGCGCCGCGATACATCACGAACATCGAGCCCGACATGCGCACGGCGCGGTCGACGTCGAGGATGCCGAGCTCCTCGGCCACCTCCCAGTGGGGCACCCGCTGGTGTTCGGCGTAGGAAGCCGGATCGAAGTCCTCCACCCGCAGCTCGACGTTGTCGTCCTCGGTGAGCCCGTCGGGAGCCTCTGGCGAGGGCATGTTCGACACGTTGAGCAGCAGGGAGCGGATGGCCTCGCCGAGCTCGTCGGCCGCGTCGGACAGCGACTTCTCCCGCTCGCCCAGTGCACGGCTCGTGTCCTGCAGATCGGCGGCCTCGTCGGCCTTGCCCTCCTTGTGCAGTGCGCCCACCTGCTTCGAGAGCTGCTTCACCTCGGCCCGGATGTCGTCGCGTTCGGTACCGATGGCCCGCAGCCGGGTGTCGAGCTCGATCACCTCGTCGATCGAGGAGGTCGACTCGCCGCGACGCGCGATGGCCGCCTTGACGGCCTCGGGATCGGTACGAATCAGCCTGATGTCGAGCATGGCGACGACGGTATCGCCTCACCTCCCCCCAACCCCGTCAAATTGAGGCGGGGTGACCACCGCGGAGGTGGCTAACTCGACTCGATTTCGGGCTCGCGTGGGGGGACGCCGGCGTCGTCGAAGGCTTTCGCCACATCGGAGTAGGTGAGTCGACCTGCGGTCCTTCGGCCTTCGAAGTCGGCCGCTCGAAGGGTGGCGGTGTAGCGGAAGAACCGGATGGCGATGAGGCCCCAGAGGTAGAAGCCGCCGATGACCTTCATGATCGCCCCGGCGAGCTGTTGATCATTGGTCGGGTTGAGGCCCCAGAGGTTCGTGTCGGTGTCGTAGGCCTCGTAGACGACACCCTCGGCGAACGTCAGCCAGCCGGCCGGGACCGTGGGCACGATCGACATGAGGAAGAGGTAGAGGAGCTTTCCCGGTTCGCTCATCTGGACTTCCTTGAGCGGGCCGAGGACCGGGAACCACATGAGCAGCGCGGCGCCGAAGATGCACAGGTGGATCATGTAGTGGAACGGACCGTTGTCGGCGCTCGTGTTCACCACCGTGCCCCAGTGCGTGAGGATCTGGAAGATGTTGAAGATCACCCCGGCCACGACGGGCTTGGTGAGCACCCGCAGGACCCGTGAAGTGGTACCGCCGTCGAGGATGAGGAGACGGGCCAGCCACTCGGGCATCGCCAGCAACAGCAGCGGCGGCACGATGAAGGTGATGAGCAGGTGCTGGAACATGTGCACCGAGTAGAGGTACTCCTCGGCGATGTCGTGCATCGGATAGTCGGCGGCGACCCACAGGAGGATCACGCCGACGGCGAAGAAGCGCTTCTGGGCGGTGGTGACCACCGGCTCGCCTGCGGGTACCACCAGCGGCCCGATCGACCGTGTGGCGTAGTACCCCATCCCGACGATGCCGGCGATGAGCAGCCACACCTCGGGGTGCGGCTGGAACGACCAGGGACTTGCGGCGAGGAGGTTCGCCGTCATGACATCAGGCCCAGAACTCGAAGGCGCTCAGCGCGATGATGTAGACGCCGGTGGCCAGCACGAGGCCGGCCAGGAACATTCGGCCGAAGATCGGGTTGTCGAACTTCAGGTGCATGAACCACGTGGCCACGAGGTAGAACTTCACGACCATGAGCACGAGCAGTGTCGTGATCGTGACCGCGTTGTTCTCGAAGATCGGCAGGGCCGACTCGAAGTAGGTCAGCACCTCGATCGTGGTGAACACGGCGAGGACGAGCGCGATCTTGATGTAGGCCCAGTCCGACGGATGCTCGTGGGCTCCCGCCTCGTGCGCGTCGTCGGCTGCATCCTCGGCGGTGGCGGTCTCGGTGACGGTTTCGCTCATGTTCAGGGCTCCGTTACTCGGTCGGGATGAGGTAGATGACGGTGAAGATGAAGATCCACACCACATCCACGAAGTGCCAGTAGAGGCCGACGACCTCGACGGTCTCGGTGTTCTTGGGGGTGAGCTTTCCCTGCTTCGAGGCGACGACGAGCGACATCAGCATGACGATGCCGAGACTCACGTGGACGCCGTGGAAGCCGGTGAGCGTGTAGAAGGCCGAACTGGCGGGGTTGTGGGTGAAGCCCACTCCCTCGCGCAGGAAGGCGGTGAATTCGTAGACCTGACCGCCGATGAAGACGCCACCGAGCATCGCAGTGGTGAGCAGCCACGCCCGGGTGGCCCGGTTGTCGCCCCGGGTCAGTGCCGACAGCGCCAACACCATGGTGAGCGAGCTCATGAGCAACACGAACGAACTCACCGAGGTGAACGGGATGTCGAAGATGTCGGTCGGGATCGTGGTGTTGTCGGGGCCGGGGCCGCGACGGGTCTTGTAGAGCAGGTAGGTCGAGATCAGGCCACCGAAGAGGAGGCATTCCGACCCGAGGAAGGTCCACATGGCCAACTTGGTGTTGGAGATGCCGGTGGATGTCCCGTGGCCGTGATCGTCGTGGGTGTCGTGGCTCTCGAGCGTGGCTGTTGCCATGATCACTCGCCTCCTTCGGCGCCGGCGGTGACCGCGGTTGCGTGCTCAGGGTCGTCGTCAGGGTCGTCGTGACCGTCGTCGTGATGGTCGTCGTGCCCGGCGTCAGGGTCATCGACGGGTTCGAGGGCCCACGAGTACATGGCGATGCCCGTGAGGGCGCCACCGATCACACAGAGCCACAGGTTGAAGATCAGGCCATAGCCGATGAGCGGCAGTCCGGCAGCCAACACCAGCGGCCAGAACGACGGCGCCGGGAGGTGCACACCTGTGGCCGAGCCGTCCTGGGCGGCTTCCTCGATCGTGGCGATGCGAACGACGCGCTTGTCCTCGTCGTAGCCGTACTTGCGATGCCACCATTCGTCGACGCCCTCGACCACCGGAACGGTGTCGAAGTTGTGCTCGGGGGTGGGCGAAGGAACGCTCCACTCGAGGCTGCGGGCGTCCCACGGGTCGGGTCCGGGGGCCGGGAGGTCGGCGGCATCGCGCTTCGACTTCCAGATGTTGAAGAAGAGCACGAGCATTCCGGCCGCGATGGTGAACGAACCGATGGTTGCGACCAGGTTCCACAGCTCGAAACCGAATCCTGGCGAGTAGGTGTCGATACGGCGGCTCATGCCTTGGAGACCGAGCACGTGCATCGGACCGAAGGTGAGGTTGAAACCGATCAGGATCAGCCAGAAATTGACCTTGCCGATGGTCTCGTTGAGCATGAAGCCGAAGATCTTCGGGAACCAGAAGTACAGGCCACCGAGCAGACCGAGCACGCCGCCACCGAAGATCACGTAGTGGAAGTGGGCCACGATGTAGTAGGTGTCGGTCTGCTGGGTGTCGGCCGGCGCCAGGGCGTGGGTGACGCCGGACACACCGCCGATGGTGAACATCGCAACGGCGCCGACCGAGTAGAGCATCGCGGTGGTGAGGCGGATCTTGCCGCCCCACATCGTGGCGAGCCAGTTGAGGATCTTCACGCCCGTCGGTACGGCGATGAACATCGTCGAGAGCGAGAAGGCGGCCACCGAGAACGGTCCGATGCCCGACACGAACATGTGGTGGGCCCACACGCCCCAGCCCATGAAGCCGATGGCGATGCCGGAGAAGACCATGAACGAATAGCCGAAGATGGGCTTGCGGCTGAACGTCGGGATGATCTCCGAGATGATGCCGAAGCTCGGCAGGATGATGATGTACACCTCGGGGTGACCGAAGATCCAGAACAAGTGCTGCCACAGCAGTGGATCACCGCCGGTCTCCGGATTGAAGAACTGGGCGTCGAAGAGCCGATCGAACATCAGCAGGAAGAGCGCCACCGTGATGACCGGCAGGGCGAAGAGCAACAGGAACTGCGTGACGAGCATCAGCCAGGTGAACATCGGCATGCGGAACAGCGACATGCCGGGCGCCCGCATGTTGAGCACGGTCACGATCAGGTTGATGGCACCGATCAGCGACGCGATGCCGGCGATCTGCAGGCCGAGTGCGTAGAAGTCGACGCCATTGCTCGGTGAGAACGCCACGCCGCTGTTGGGCGAGTAGCAGAACCAGCCGCAGTCGGCGCCTCCGCCGCCCACGAACCACGAGGTGTTCAAGAAGATGGCGCCGGACAGCCAGATCCAGAAGGACAGGGCGTTGAGACGGGGGAACGCCACGTCACGGGCGCCGATCTGGAGCGGGATGAGGTAGTTCGCGAAGGCCGCGGCCAGCGGCATCACGAACAGGAACACCATCGTGACCCCGTGCATCGTGAAGACCTGGTTGTAGACCTCGGCCGAGAGGAACTGTCCCTCGGGGGCCGCCAGCTGGATGCGGATGAGCAGCGCTTCGATACCGCCCACGACGAAGAAGAACATGGCCGCGACGCCGTACATGATGCCGATCTTCTTGTGATCGACGGTGCTGAGCCAGTCTCGCCAGCCGTTGCCGCCCTGGGGTCGGGTGAGGGCGCCGAGCGGACGGGCCGCGGCTGCGGTTTCACCCGTTGTCAGTGCGAGGGGCTCTTCGGTGATCGCCATGTCACTCCACCTCCGTGGCTGCGATGCGCTCGTCGGGTGGGCGCGGGCCCAGCGTCTCGAGGAAGACGACCACGTCGTCGATCTGTCGTTCGGTCAGGTTGCGGTTGGGCATACCGCGGGGCAGCTCGCCGTCCGCGAGGTCGTTGGCGAAGTTCGCCTTGATGTCGGCCGGATTGCGGATCCATGCCGCCAGGTCGTCGCGATTCACCGTGCCGTCCTCGTTGTAGAGATCGAGGATGCCGCCGGCGAAGGTGGTGTTCTGCATGAGGTGGGTGAGGTTCGGCGCCGAACCGGACACGACCTCGGCGCCGTCGTAGTCACCGTCGTTGAGCCCGTTGACCAGGTGGCACGAGGCACACTGGGCGACGAACACGTCGAGTCCGCGCAGGGCCATACCGGGATCGTCGGGCAACGAACCCGCGCCGGTCTCGATGTAGGAGTCGACATAGGGCTGGAGTTCGTCGTCGAACGTGGCCGGCGACATCTGGATGTCGATCCACTCCTGGAACTCGGGCTGGTCCATCGCGATGGCCTGCATGCGCATGCGGCTGTGGGAGAGACCGCAGAACTCGGTGCACTGACCGAAGTAGACGCCGGGTTCATCGGCCTCGATCTTCCACGGCGAGAAGCGGCCCGGCACCGCGTCGCGCTTGCCGTTGAGGCGGGGAATCCAGTGTGAGTGGATCACGTCGCGAGAAGTGATCACGAGGTCGACCTCGACACCGGTGGGGATGGCGAACTGGCCGGAGGTGACGATGTCGGCCGGCGGCAGGTCGCGCGGGTCCTCGAGCATCGAGGCATCCATGTCGAACTCGTTGAGGTAGTAGCGGTACTCCCACCACCACTGCTGGCCGACCACGACGATTGTCGGGTCCCACGAGGTGATCTCACCGGCGACCTCGATCTCGATGGCGGCCGCCTCGTCCTTGTTGATGGCGATGTGGGTGACCACGGTGGCAGCGGCGATGATCGCCATCACGAGGGCCGGGCCGATGGTCCAGCTGATCTCGAGGGTGTTGTTGTGGGAGATCTGCTCGGGGAATTCGTCGTCGCCCTCGTAGCTGTCGACCCGGTTCTTCACCGACAGCCAGAGGACGGCGGCGCACACGAGCACCAGGACGACGCCGCCGACGATGAACACCGGAAGGACGAGATCGTAGATCTCGTTGGCGACGTCGCTCTCGGGCTTCAGGGTGTCGAGTTCGGCGTCGCTCGCGCAGCCGGCGAGCAGGAGACCCAGCATCGCGATGAGGCCGGCACCGGGAAGGCGCCGTCGGAAGTTGCGCATGTCACTCACTGTCTGTGTCTCCGTCAGAGTGTTCGCCATCGTCTTCGGCATGATCCTCGCCGTCGTCCTCGGCGTGATCCCCGCCGTGGCCCTCTTCGCCCTCGATCTCGTGCGGGTGGAATTCGCGTTCACCGTCGACGGTTGCCCAGACGCCGCCGCCGAGCACCACGACACCGACGACGAGCGCCAGGCCGGTGGCGATGTTGCGGTTCATCTTGACGTCGAGGGCGCCGAGCACGCCGACACCGAGGATCACCACGGCGACGACACCGGCGATGACGACGGCGCCCAGCGGCGAGACGTTGAGGAAGATCCGCGACACGGCGAGAACGCCGACGGCGACGAGCGCCGTGCCGGCGGCCGGAATCTCGATCGGCGCCATGATGCGGTTGCGCAGGGCCCGGTTGGCTGCAGGGTCGCCGGTCGCCCGGTCGGCCCATGCGTCCATCATCCACTCGATGGCCACGGCACCGACGATGACGAGGCCGGTGATGAAGACCGCGGTGTTGAGCACGAGGCCCACCGCCATGGTGCCGACGCCGAACGCGCCCACGATGGGCCACGGGCTGGCGGTGACCGGCGCGCTGGGCGCGATGTCGTCGACCCCCATGTAGTCGGCCTGGTCGGCCGGGTCGGCGTCGCGGAAGAAGATCAGCGTGAGGGCGACGCCCATGGCGGTGACGCCCAGGCCCACGAGGAGGCCGTAGCCGACATGCTCGCCGACGCCGCCCTTCCAACCGAGGGAGAGCGGGCCCATGTGGTTGCCGCCGGTGGTGTAGCCGTAGAGGACACCGGCGGTCGCGAGCGCGACGCCGGTGCCGAAGAAGAACTTGAAGCCCGTGGTGAACATCTGATCCCTACTTCGTGACGAAGATGACGTACCAGGCGATCGCATACATTGCGACGACTGTGTTCCAGTAGAAAGCGGCCGCGGCGACCGAATCGGCCTTGCGGGGGCCGAACTGCCCGATGAGGGCCCGCAGGAAGGTGAGTGCGACGAAGACCACCGCGCTGATCATGAACGCCGTGAAGGTGCCGAGCACCACGAAGAACATGAACTGGGCGTTGGTGGCCGAGAGCGTGAAGCCGGTGTCGTTGATGATGAACCAGAGCTGATTGAACACCGCGGCACCGAAGAGGCTCGACAGCGCCAGCGCCACGAGGGCGTTCTTGCGGTCGTCGTTGGTGATGGCCTGCAACGCCCATTGGATGGTGAAGATCGACAGGATCAGCGTGGAGAGGACGAACCCGGCCGGTCCGAGTTGCACGGCGCCCTCGGGGAACCACTCGCTGTCCGAGCCGACGGCCTCGGCCCGCTCGTGGACATAGACGAGCACGACCCCGACGAACGCCATGAAGGCGGCAGCGGAGGCGAACATGGTGCCGACGAGGACCGTGCGGGGACGGGTGACCTCGGCCGACGGGAGACCGGTGGTGGCGGCAGTCATCTAGGGCTCCCCTCCTTCGTCGGTTGGTGCATCGAGCAGGGGTGCCTCGGAGGTGACGAGGGCGGGCGCCTCGGCGAAGTTGCCGGGGGGCGGCGGTGTGGCGGTGGCCCATTCGAGGGTGTGACCGCCCCACGGGTCGTCGGCCGCCGTCTCGGTGGAGCGCAGAGCCTTGCCCAGCGCGGCGACGAGGCCGAGCACGCCCACCGCGATCAGGAGCATGCCGAGGAGCGACACGACGTTCAGCGCGTCGCCCACGTCGTCGGTGGGGGCCACGAGCGGGACGACGCTGGTCTCGAAGAATCCGTTGACGACCTGGGCACCGCCGAGGAGCAGGCCGCCGCCGATCAGGCTGACGGCAACGAGTCGGCCCATCATCGGCGGAAGCTCGCTGCCGCCGATCTTCGGGGCCCAGAACCACATGCCGGCGACGGCTGCGGCGATGGCCGAGAAGAGGACGAGGTTCATCACGCCGCTGGTGGTGACGCGATCGCCGAGCTCGAACGGTTCGACGACGCGAGCCACACCGGCGGCGGTGCCGACGAGCAGCAGGAGGCCGGCACCGAGCGCACCCAGCACATGGGCCGGCGGAAGTCCGGCGAAATTGTTGCGACCGCGGAACAGCGCGTCGGCGGCGCCGCCCAACGCACCGAGGACCGGCAGGATCGCGGCGATGCCGAAGGCGATGTAGACGAACTTCTCGTCGTAGCGCACCACGGCGTCGCTCGTGGGCTGGAAGTAGGGCTGGGCCCAGGCGCCGACCGAGAGGAGCCCGAAGAACCCGATGAGGCCCATCGACAGGCCGTGACGGCCGGCCCGCACCCCTGCGGTGACGGGCACGATCGAGCCGAGCACGCCGAGTACGGGGATGGCGAAGGCGTAGACCTGCGGCTGCTGGACGAGCCAGTCGACCTGGCCGTAGATGCTGAGGTCACCGCTGAGCCCGCCGCCGAACGTGCCGGGACCGTTGTGGAGGTCGACGTAGGCGATCAGGAGGTTGGCGAGCAGCACCGGCAGGGTGAGCAGCCAGACGGCCGAGGCGACCAGCATCGACCAGGCGAACAGCGGGGCTCGCAACAGCGTCATGCCCTTGACCCGCATGGAGACGACGGTGGTGGCCACACACAGCGCACCGAGCAGCAGTGAGATGACGACCATCGCCATGCCGACGAGCGTGAGCGCGACGGCATCGCGCTCGTCGCCGCTGGCCTGATCGACCGCACCCCAGCCGCCACCGGCGAGCACCGCGACGATCATGATGACGGCGCCGATCATGAAGCCCCAGGCGGAGGCGAGTGCGGCGCGGGGGAAGGCGATGTTGGTCGACCCGACCTGCATCGGTGCCACGACCATGGCCAGACCGATGAAGAGCGGTGCGGCGACGAGCAGCGCCAGACCGATGCGATACAGGGCCCACACCTGGAAGTAGGCGTTGTCACCGCCGAAGATGTCGGTGGAGGCGCCGTCGACTCGTTCGAAGCCCAGCAACACGCCGAGAGCGACCGCGCCGATCAGCATGAGCACGCCGGCGCGCAGCCAGAGACGGCCGATGATCTTGTGGTCGGTGCTGGTGAGGGCCTCGTAGAGCCCGGCGACAGGAGAAGCCACCGCAGCGGCGCTGTCGGCATGGGCAATGTCAGTTGCCGGCGGTGAGTCGGTCATCGTCATGGTGGCAGGTGTCCTCCGACAGTTGCACCGGGACAGCGGTGGCGCAGCTGTTGCTTCGTTCGTGGCACACGACGGCGCGAGCCGCGAAGAACGCGACAGCTTCGAGGTGCAGTACCGAGACGGGAGCCTACAACCCTCCGCGCACCGGTATGGAAACCGGGCGGCAGAGGATTTTCGACGGATTTTCTCCGCCGATGGTGCTCAGAAGCCGTTGCGGACGATCTCATCGGCGGCCATCGCGCCGAAGAGCAGGGTCACATACGTGATGGACCAGCCGAACAGACGCATGGCAAGTGCGGGCTCAGGGCGACGAAAGACCTGTACCGCGAGACCGGTGAAGACCGCGCCGAGCACGACGGCGGCCACGTAGTAGGTGGCGCCCATGTCGGCCACCGGTCCGAAGGCGAGGGTGAGCGCCCAGAGGAGGAGGGTGTAGACGACGATGCGGCCGCATGTGGTGCGCAGCGAGGCGACCGCAGGGAGCATCGGCACGTCGGCCGCCTGGTAGTCGTCCTTGTAGCGGATCGCCAGGGCCCAGAAGTGGGGCGGCGTCCAGTAGAAGATGATGGCGAACAAGATGACGGGCGGCCAGTCGAGCTCGTTGGTGACCGACGACCAGCCGACCAGCACCGGCACGGCACCGGCGGCCCCGCCGATGACGATGTTGTGGGTGGAGGTGCGCTTCAACCACATCGTGTAGACGAACACGTAGAACAAGGTGGCCGACACGGCGAGTACCGCCGACAGCAGGTTCACGAACCCCCAGAGGAACGCGAACGCGGCGATCTCGATGACGAAGGCGAAGATCAGGGCTTCACGCGGGGTCACCTCGCCGGTGACGAGCGGACGGCCCTTGGTGCGTTCCATCAACCGGTCGATGTCGCGATCGATGTACATGTTGAACGCGTTGGCACCACCGGCGGCGAGGGTGCCGCCCAGCACCGTGGCGACCATCAGCCACAAGGACGGCACGCCGCCCTCGGCCACGACCATGGTGGGCACGGTGGTGATGAGGAGAAGCTCGATGATCCGCGGCTTCGTCAGCGCGATGAAGGCGAGCGCGCGCGGACGACGGGTGGGGACGGTGGCGGTCACGAGACACAAGGCTACGGCCGACAGGGCAGGACCGCCCAACGGGGCCGTACGCTTTCGTCGTGAGCCCGGCCCGCTACCTCTCCCTCACCCGTGCCGCGTTGTGGTCGCTGACGATCATCGTCGTCAGCGGTGGCGCGGTTCGGCTCACGGGATCGGGGCTCGGCTGCTCCGACTGGCCGAACTGCGAGGAGAACCAACTCGTCTCCGACTTCGAGTTCCACGGCCTGATCGAGTTCGGGAATCGGATGTTCACCGGCGTGGTCACGGTCGCGGTGGTCGGCGCGGTACTCGGGTCACTGCGCCGCACGCCGCGTCGCGCCGACCTCATCCGCCTGTCGTGGGGCCTCGTCGCCGGCGTGCTCGCCCAGATCGTGCTGGGCGGCATTCTCGTCAAGACCGAGCTCGACCCCCGGTTCACGATGGGCCACTTCCTGCTCTCGATGGTTCTGCTGTGGAACGCCGCGGTGTTGATGCACCGTGCGGCGATTCCCGATCCGCTCGTTGCCCCTCCCCCGCGCCATCCACTGCGTCGATGGACCCGTGGCATCCTGCTCGGCGGTGCCGTCGTGCTCGTCATGGGCACGATCGTCACCGGTACCGGACCCCACTCGGGCAGCGACGAGGCCGAGGTGGCCGAACGGCTGCCGTTCCTCGTTCGTGACGTCACCCGAATCCACAGCGTCACGGCGCTGGCGCTGATCCTCGCGGTGATCCGCCTGGTCTGGGTGGCGCGCAATCGACATCACGGCGAGTTGATCCGACCGGCGGCGATCGTGTCGACACTGCTCATCGCCCAGGCCGCGGTCGGCTACTGGCAGTACTTCACGGGGGTGCCCGTGCTGTTGGTGGCCGTCCACATCACGCTCGCGTCGATCACGTGGATTCACATCGTCCGGCTCGATCAGGTGGCGCGGACATGACGGCGCCGCTCAGTGTCATCGAGCCCGACATCGACAGCGACGACGATCTCTCCCGTCCGTGGAAGGTCATCGTCTGGGACGATCCCATCAACCTGATGAGCTATGTCGCCTTCGTGTTCCAGAAACTGTTCGGCTTCTCCGAGGAGAAGGCCAACCGCCTCATGATGGAGGTCCACGTCGATGGTCGCGCCGTCGTGTCGTCGGGTCCGAAGGAGAAGGCCGAGAACGACGTCTTCCGCCTCCACGAACACGGCCTCTGGGCCACGATGGAGCACGACTCGTGAGTGCGACCGAGAACAGGGAGCACGACTCGTGAGTGGGTTGCCCTTTCTTCCGGGCGGCGATCACACGGTCGTGGTCGATCTCCAGGACGGGGAGCAGGAGGTGTTGACGAACCTCATCGTCGACCTCCGCCACCTGCTCATGGCGGACTCCCACGACGCGCTGCGTCGGTTGAAGCCACCCGCTCACGCCGACAACGCCGAGGCCGAGGCCGCCTATCGGGAACTGGTCGACGACGACCTGCTCCGGTCCCGACTCGACCTGCTCGACACGGTCGAGGCCGGTGTCGGTGGCGCGACCCTCGATGAGGACGGCATCGCCGCGTGGATGCAGGCGCTCAACATGATGCGCCTCGTGCTCGGAGAACGTCTCGAGCTCGACGGCGTCGATCTCGTCGCCGACGACCTCCCCGATGGTCCGGCCAGTTTCCTGTTCCAGTGGGTCGGCGAACTGCTCGAGCTGCTCGTGCGAGCCGTATCGGTGTCAGGACGCTAGAGGCGGAGCTCCCACCGCGTCGTCGCGGCGGCGGTGGCCAGCTCGTCGATCAGCGCCCGGCAACGTTCGGCCGGAAGGTCGGGCACCGACACATGGTTGCTCGGTCCGATCCCGGCGGTGGTCACGACGAGGTCGCTCAGACCCAGGCGGCGCTGGAAGAGAGAGGTCCGGCTCGACACCGACTGCACGTTCGCCAGCGGGATCTGGGTGAGGTGCTCGATGACGACGCCGCTGCGCACGACGAGTCGACGACCGTCGATGGTCATGCCGTAGCGCCGGTACCGGACCCGGGAATACCACACGGCCGGCGGCCAGAACACGAGCGTGGGGACCATCGCCAGAACCGGGTGGGCGAACCAGAGCGCAACCGAGGCGGGCAGGACCACCACCGCGTAGGCGACGGCGAAGCGGACGAGCTGGCGACGGATCGTGAGCTCGCTCACCGACTCGAGCGGCACGCCGAAGGCGGGGTCGACGTCGACCGATCCGAGCACGATCCTCTCGACCTCGGTGCCCTTCGCCGCCGGTGAGAGGACATTGATCGGGACGCTCCCACCGGTCGCCTTCCCCGTGGCGGCCGAGAACTGGATCTGGTGGAGGTCGATTCGTCGAGCCACCGGGCCCGAACGAACGGTCAGGGTCTGGATGCGATCGGGCCGCACCTCGACCTGTCGCCGCGACAGCAACCCGGCCTCGATCGTCAACGAGCGCGACGAGCGGAGCAGGCGGAACCCGCCGTCGACCACGATCCGCCCGATCAGCGGAAAGACGAGAATCGTCGTCACCACGATGCCCAGCACGGTCGCGTTGGCAAGTGCCGCGGCGGGACCGACGCGCCACGCGATCACGGCGAGGACGATGGGTGCGAGCAGCGCGACCGCCGCCAGCGCGGGAGCGATCGATGCCAGCTCGAAGCGGATCAGGGCGCTGATCGAGGTGAGGTGCAACAACGCCGCCGGAGGTTCTGGCGGTGGCGCCAACGAACTGACTCTCTCACCCTCGACCGTGGCACGCGGCGGCGCCGGCCTCGACATCGACCGAAGTCGAGCCGTGAGTTCGATCGCGTCGGCCTTGGTGAGAAACCGGATCTCGACGTCGCCGTCGGCCGATGCCTCGGCGACCTGGACGAGCGCGAGACCCACGGCTCGCGCCGCCACCGGCTCGACCACCGACACCTGTTGGATCCGCTCCAGGGGGATCGCGCGGGCCTGGCGATTCAGAATGCCGGAGCGATGGTGCACCGCCTCGTCCGTGACGGCGAAGCCGGTCATGAACCAGCCGAGAGCGCCGAAGGCCACCGTGGCGAAACCGCCGATCAGCGCGACGGTGTCGAACCCGAGCCCACCGCCGCCGAAGGCCAACACCGCCAGGAGCGGGAACGCATTGCCCGTGATGAAGCCGACGATCAGCACCACCACGGTCAGCGGATGCGGACGACGCCAGTGCGGGGCCGCGCTCACCCGCCCAGCTCCGAGCGAAGCCGGTCCGCCGCGTCCCGCTCGAGGTGGGGAATCGTCAGGTTCGGCGTGTGCGTGCCCGCGGTGTGGATGACGATCGAACTCAGGCCGAGCCGGCGATCGATCGGTCCGGTGCGGGTCGTCAGCGTCTGCACCCGTGATCGCGGCACGATCTGCGTGCGGCGGACGAGCACGCCGCTTCGCCGCTCGACCCAACGGTCGTCGACGCCCCATCGCCATCGGTCGAAACGCAGTTCGATCGTCCACCAGCGCAGCAAGAGGTACACCACGGCGACGACGACCGTGGTGATCGAGAGTGCCGGGAGGTCCGCGAGCACACCGGCGGCCACGCCGATGCCGAGAATGAGAAGCGTCTCGAGACCGGCGCCGACGCGCCACAGGGTCTTGATCGCCGACGGGAGTGGCACGACGGCGATGGAGCCGTCCTCGAGAGGAGTCACACCCCAAGTATCGACGAGCGGGCGACCCGGGCGCGCTCACGTCTCCACGGGGTACCAGAATCCGCCTGCCGTGCCCGGGCCGGTGTGCGCCGCGATCGACGGACCGACTCGATAGCGGACGAGATCGTCACACCGTCCGCTCGCCCGGAGCCGGGCCTCAATTCCTTCGGTGAACACCGCGGTCGCCGGGTCGGCCAACGACACGCCCGCCCGGAACGGCCGACCGTCGGCCAGGAAGGGGGCCACCATCTGATCGCAGAGCTCCTCGACGGTGTGACCCGTCGCCAGCACGTCGATGGCGCCGCCGACCCCGCCGAGCACCATCACCCCGTCGTGATCGTCGGCCAGGTGCGGGGCGAGCCGGCCGCCCCGCCGTGCGAAGTCGAGGGCCTGGATGATGAAGGTGGTGCCGATGGTCGGCGCCGTGGCTCGTGCGCGATCGGCTGCCTCGGCGGCCGCGGCTCCGTCAGCCAGCGCGGCGCCCGCCTCCCAGACGCAACAGGTGACGCCGAACGACGCCGTACCCGAGTCGACGAGATGGACCGGCACGCTCGTGGCGTCGGCGGCGAGCCGGGCCGAGTTGATCGTGCCGGAGTGGACCTCGCCGACGTGCACCGAGACGATCTCGTCGGCCCCCGCGGCGATGGCGCGTGCGTACACGTCGGCGAACTGGCCTGGACTCGGTTGTGAGGTCGCGACCTCGGGAAGGTCACCACCGCCGAAACGCTCCCAGAAGTCGTCGGCGTGGAGGTCGACGCCCTCCCGATAGTCGACACCCTCGACGGAGACCACGACCGGCACCACTTCGACGCCGAACCGGCGAGCGAGATCTGGCGGGATCTGCGAGGACGAGTCGGTGACGAGCGCGATCACGTGCGCGCGTTCTGGTTGAACGCCGCGACGTTCTCGGCTTCCGTGCGAAATCTCACGGCGATCACCAGCGACGATGCGAGGGCTGCGATCGGCAGCGCGGCGGTGGGCTCGACACCCCCTGGGTTCGGGAAACCTCGACGCCACGCGAGCAGGCCACAGCCGAACCAGGTGGCACTCGCCAAAGCTGTCGCTGTCCGCGTGCGTTGACGGAGGAAGGGCAGCATCGACGTGCCGACGGCCACCGCGATGTCGACCGGCAGATACGCAGGAAAGGTCGCGACGACCTGTCCGACCGACGTGGCCACGCCCTTCCCACCGCGACGACCACGCGGGAAGCAGTGGCCGACGACGACGGCGGCCGTCGCCGCGATGTTCGCGCCGGCCGGGCCTCCGATCCTCGCACCGAGACGACCGGCGACGAAGCCCTTGCCGACGTCCGCCGCCGACACCGCGAGACCCCACTTCCGGCCGAGGACGTGGCCGGCGTTCATCGCGCCCGGGTTGCGAGTGCCCGCCACCCGAAGGTCAGCACCACCCGCAGCACGCGATGCGAGATCAGCCGACGGCAGGTTGCCCACGCCATAACCCACCGCTGCCGCAGCCAGGGAGGCGATCACACGCACGGCGAGGAAACCACGGCCGCCAGTATCGCATGCCCGGTTTCGCTGCCGTGCTGCGGACCCGCACAGATTTTCGTGTCGGTCTCGCGCCGACCCCGTATCCTTGTCGCTTGATCGGTCCTGCCGATCGGGGCCCCGTTCGTCCAGTGGCCTAGGACGCTGGCCTTTCACGCCGGTAACACGGGTTCGAATCCCGTACGGGGTACACCGGCCCCACGAGCCCGGACCACGCCCACTCGGGGCAGGGTCCGGGCTCGGGCTCTTCTGGATGCGCTATGCGGCGGTTCTGGGGGCAAGCCGCACGATCGCCTCGTGTTCGATCGCGGCCACCGGCCGATGGTCGATGCTGATCCGCACGTCGACCACCGCCCTCTCCCCGGCCCGGCTGTCGAGGCGTCCGACCAACCAGGCTTCGACCACGGCAGTGTCGCCCGGTGTTGCGGTCCCGAGATGGCGGATCCTCGATCGGGTGTGGACCCACGGCCCATCCACCAACTGGGTCGAGAACACACGGTTGGCCAGCGCCGGCCACACGACGGGATGCACGATGTCGAGGTCGGTACAGAGCCCGAGATCCTCACCGGACCGGGTCGCGTAGCCCGTCCATCGATCGGTGAGTTCGACGACCAGCGGGTCGAGTCGTTCACCGACGGCTTCCGACGGCAACTCGCCCCCACGACCGACGACCAGGGTTGCGCAGCGGCCCGACGAGGTGCGGGCCTCGATCTCCCAGCCGGACTCGTGCGCGGCGGCACCGATCTCGACCAGCTCGTCGGCGACCACCGGGGCCCTGAATCGCACCTCACCGGAGCCGCCGCCGATCCAATCGAGCCCCCAGGCCTGCACTGCGGGGCGGGTGAGATAGCCGTAGATCGTGGTGCCCGCGACGACGGCACCCGGATAGCCGGCGGCGACACCCCCGGCGTGGGTGTGGACCGGGTTGTCGGCGTGCTCGGCAAGATTCACCGCGTGGATCGACCACGACGGAAGGGACTCGGTCATCGTCGGCGAACCTACGGGCGAAGAAGGCCGACGTACAAGCGACATACCGGGTTGTGATCGCGGGGTTCCTGCCGTACCTTTTGACTCTCCACACGGTGGCCTCGTGCTGCGGTGTGGAATCTTCGCCCGGTTCGCCGGGCGGGGGGTCCTGTAGATCAGTTTGGAGTGATCGCCACCCTGTCAAGGTGGAGGCCGCGGGTTCAAATCCCGTCAGGACCGCCACACGGCCACCCTCAGGGGTGGCCGTTTGTGGGGTCGGGTAGCTCAGTCGGCAGAGCGACCGCCTGAAAAGCGGTAGGTCCGGGGATCGACGCCCCGCCCGACCACCACCACAACGACCCGGCATTGTCGTCACCGGCAGCGCCGGGTCGGTGATGTTTTGCGCCGCCGACAGCTACGCGAGTTCAGCGAGAAAGCTGGCCGTGTCGAAGTACTGTCGGACCGTTCGGATCACTCCGTCGTCGAACACGTAGTAGCTGAGCCCGTGGTTGGAGGCTCGCCCCTCCCCCGACGGGTGAGGAATCGACCAGACCCATTCGGCGACCACCGTCGACTCCGCCTCCACGACAAGCTTCATGTCGAGTCGGATCCCGTCGACCGGGTCATTCTGCTGCCTGATCGTGCGCAGCAGCTCACCGCGGCCGTGGACCGTGTACGTCGGCGCCCACGCGTCCACGTCTTCGTGGTAGCAGGCCGCGAACTCGTCCCAGTTCTTCTCCGTCGATGCATCAGCCGCGCGACAGAGGACGTCGAAGAGCACACCCATCGACGAATACTCGCACACCTGCCGACGTGGGAGGCTCAGCCGACGGCGAGACCGGCGTGGAATCCTTCGCGCATCGCGCCCTCGAGATAGCCGACGCCCTTGCAGTCCCCGATCACCGTGGGGACGAAGCCGGCGGCGCGGAACCGATCAGCGACGCCTTCGTCCGCCACCAACCCGGTGGCGATCACCACCGAGTCGACAGGCACCGACACCACGGGATCGTCGCCGACGACATAGCGCACGGCACCGTCGTCGATGCCCTCCACGGTGGCGCCGGTCACCAGGCTCGCGCCGTCGTGGCGGAGGTCGGTGAGCACCCGCCAGCGCCGGGGATGGGCCATCTCCGTGGCGAGCACCTCGCCTTCCTCGATCACGGTGACCGTGCGGTCGCGCGCGACCAGGAACTCCGCGAGCTCGATGCCGACGAGTCCGCCACCCACGATCGCCACCCGCTTACCGATCGGCATGTAGTGCTCGGTCAGCTTGGCGAGTCGGCCGGGGTCATCGAGCAGTCCGACGCGACGACCGACGGTGGCGGCCACCCGACCGACCAGGGGCAGCTTGGCCACGGCGGCGCCCACATCGCCCGTTCCGGTCAGCATCGCCCGCAGGTCATCGCCGTCGACGACCAGGCGTCGCTCGGCGCCCGGCAACCTCGACTGTTCGCGGGCTGCGCCGGTGGCGATGATCAACTCGTCGGGGTCGAGCGCTCGCACGGTGTCGATGTCGGCCGGGGTGCCGAGCCGCACGTCGATGTCGGCGACCTCCATCTGGCGGGTGAGCCAGCGCAGGAGCCGCAGGTTGGGTTCGTACACCAGCGCGGCGAACCGCAACGCGCCACCGAGATGGTCCGACGCCTCGAACAGCGTGACCTCGTGACCCCGCGAGCTCGCGATCCGGGCTGCTTCCATGCCGGCCGGGCCACCGCCGATCACCACGACGCGCTTCGACGTGGTCGCCTTCGTCCGTTCGACCTCGCCGAGCTCGACCTCGTTGGCCAGGACCGGGTTGACCGCACACCTGACCCGCTGGTCGAAGAACGGCTGGGCCACGCACGTGTAGCAATTGATGCAGGGACGGATGTCGTCCTCACGACCCTCGGTCAGCTTCCTGGCCGTCTCGGGATCCGCCAGCATCTGCCGACCCATGGCGATCAGGTCGGCCTTGCCGTGGGCGATCATCTCTTCGCCCGTGTGCGGCCTGATCCGACCCACCCCGATCACCGGAACGGCGACCGCCTTCTTCAGCCGACCGGAAAGCGCCGCATGCTTGGCCTCGCGGTGCGGCAGCGTGCCCTCGGTGAAGGCCGAGGCCGAGGTCATGTCGCCGTAGGCGCTCAGGTGGATCGCGTCGGCGCCGGCTTCGACCGCGAGGCGAGCGGTGACCTCGGTGTCCTCGAACACGATGCCGTCGGGCGTCTGGTACTCGAGCGCGTCGAGCCGGCACCACACGGGATAGTCGGCGCCCACCCGCTCCTTGACGGCCCGGATCACTTCGCAGAGGAACCGCGAGCGGTTCTCGATGCTGCCGCCGTAGTCGTCGTCGCGCCGGTTCCACTGCTTCGACAGGAACCCGGACAGGAGATAGCCGTGGGCGCCGTGGATCTCGACGCCATCGAAACCGGCCTCCTCGGCCCGACGCGCGGCTGCGGCGAAGGCCTCGGTGACGTCGGCGATGTCGTCGAGCGTCATCGCCTTGTAGTGCGGGGCGCCGCCACCGTTGGCCGCGGCCATCAGACCCATCTCCCCGGCGGTCAGGTCCTGGATCATGCTCAGCGATCCGTGCCACTCGGGGATCGACGGCACCAGAACGTCATTCCCCTTCATCGTGTCGACTCGGGACACCTTCCCGTGATGCACGAGCTGCACCGCCATCTTGGCCCCGTGGGACTGCACTCGGGAAGTGAGCTCGCGCAGCGCCGGAATGAACGAGTCCTGCGACATCCCGATCTGGTGCACGGAGTTGGCACCGCTCGGATACGCGATGGCCGCCACTTCGGTGATGATCAGACCGGCGCCGCCTCGCGCTCGTTCCTCGTAGTAGCGAACGATGCCCTCGTTCGCCCGCCCGTCGGAGTCGACGATCTCGACGCCCATCGGGGCCATCACGATGCGATTGCGCACCTCCATCGAACCGATCGAGATCGGTGACAACAGCCGGGGATACGCAAGTTGGGACATCGGGGTCAGACCCTATTGTCCCAACTCGGCTGGGGACAGCCTGATCAGGCGCGGATCACCCCGTCGGCCACCGCCGCGTCGGCGACGGCGGATGCCACTGCCGGCGCCACGGAACGATCGAAGACCGATGGCACGACGAACTGCGGGTTGAGCTGGTCCTCGCCGACACAATCGGCGATTGCCGATGCCGCGGCCACCTTCATGCGCTCGGTGACGCTGTGGGCGTTGGCATCGAGCGCACCCCGGAAGATGCCGGGGAATGCGAGCACGTTGTTGATCTGGTTCGGGAAGTCGGACCGACCGGTGGCCATCACCGCGGCCAGACCATCGGCCTCTTCGGGGCGGATCTCGGGATCGGGGTTCGCCATCGCGAACACGATGGGATCCTTGGCCATCTTGCGGATGTCGGACGCGTCGATCAGGTTCGGCGCGCTCACGCCCATGAAGACGTCGGCTCCGACCAGGACCTCCTGGAGGGTGCCGGCGCGGCGGTCCTTGTTCGTGTTCTCGGCGAACCAGCGCTTGGCGTCGTTGAGTCCGTCGCGGCCCTCGTGAACGGCACCGAGGCGGTCGGCACCGATGACGTCGCCCACACCGGCGTCGAGCAGGATCTTGCCGCAGGCGACCCCTGCGGCACCCATGCCCGAGATGACGACGGTGATGTCGCCCATCTTCTTGTCGACGAGCTTCAGCGAGTTGTTCAGGGCGGCCAACGCGACCACGGCCGTGCCGTGCTGGTCGTCGTGGAAGACCGGAATGTCGAGCGCCTTCTTGAGGCGCTCCTCGATCTCGAAGCAGGCCGGCGCCGCGATGTCCTCGAGGTTGATGCCGCCGAACGTGGGCGCCAGCCGGATCACCGTCTCGATGATCTCCTCGATGTCCTGGGTGTCGAGGCAGATCGGAAACCCGTCGACGCCGCCGAATTCCTTGAACAGCAGGGCCTTGCCCTCCATGACCGGCATGGCCGCAGCAGCACCGATGTTGCCGAGCCCGAGCACGGCACTGCCGTCACTCACGATGGCCACCGTGTTCTTCTTGATCGTGTATTCGTGGGCAAGCGCCGGATCGTCGTGGATGCTCATGCACACGCGGGCCACACCGGGTGTGTACGCCATGGCCAGATCGTCGGCATCGCCGACCGAACACAGCGGGAGGACCTCGATCTTGCCGCCCTCGTGGAGCTTGTAGGTGCGGTCCCACCACTCGAGCACGGTGACGCCGTCGAGGGCGTCGACGGCGGTCGCGATCTGCTCGGCGTGTTCCTCGGACCGGCAGTGGACGTCGATCGCCCGCACGACCGTGGGTCCCTTGGCCTCGAAACCGGGGATGGCGGCGATGTTGCCACCCGCCTCGCCGATCGCCGTGGCGAACTTGCCCATCGTGCCGGGCACATTGTCGAGAGAGATCTTGAGGGTGATCGAGTAAGCAGCGGTGGGGGCATTTGGCACGGGGCGAACGCTATCCGCGCCGAGGTCAGTCGCCGTAGTCGAAGCCGAGGTCCGGGGCCGTGACCAGAGCGGTGAAGGGGACACCCACCTCGGCGGCCATCGCCGCGCAGGTACCGCCCCGGTCGACGATCGCCATGATGAGGATCGGCTCGGCCCCGAGCTCGCGGACCGCCGTCACCGCCTCGAGCGGCGAGATCCCCCGGGTGACCGTGTCCTCGGTGATGACCACCTTGTCGCCCTCGAGCAGCGCTCCGGCCAGGCGGCCGGTGACCCCGTGGCCCTTCGCCTCCTTGCGGATCGAGAAGGACCGCAGGTCGCGGCCGCGGGTGGCCGCAACCGCCGCGATGCCGAATGCCACCGGATCGGCGCCCATGGTGAGTCCACCGATCGCCGTCGCCTCGGCGGGAATGACGTCGAGCGCCGCATCGGTGATGGCGATGACGCCGTCGGGCCGACACGCGGTCTGTTTCGAGTCGATGAACCAGCGGCTCTTCTGACCGGACTTGAGGGTGAAGTCGCCCTCTCGAACGGAGTGTTCCTTCAGGTGGGCGAGCAACGCAGCGGAGACCATGGCGCCGATGCTAGCCCGGCGGAAATGGTCCTCTGATCGGACACTCGGCGAAATGGAGACATCGCCAATTGACCCAATCCGCGACGAGACTCGTGTGCTTCTCGACGATATGTTCGAGGGCGTGGTGGCGTCTCATTCGGCGATGAACTCCAAGGAAAGCGAAGGACATTTGATGGCCCCCCGCAAGGAAATGACCGAGTCCCACAAGGCGGCTTTGGCCGAAGGACGCGCCCAGGGGCGTGCCGTACGCGGCTATCTCGAAGCGCTCGAGGCGCACCGCCCGAAGCGTGGCCGCAAGCGCACCCCCGAATCGATGCGCGCCCGTCTGGCCAAGATCGAGGCGAGCCTCGACGAGGCCGACCCCATGACCCGACTCCAACTTGTGCAGGAACGGCTCGACCTCACCGAAGCGATCGCTTCAGCCGAGACCACCGTCGACCTGTCCGCGCTCGAGGACGGTTTCGTCGACGCGGCCAAGGGCTACGGCGAACGCAAGGGCATCAGCTACGCCGCCTGGCGCGAGGTGGGCGTTCCGGCCGCGATCCTGAAACGCGCCGGCATCAGCCGAGCGGGCTGAACCCGCCCATCGCTTTCTAGACCCTCACCTCGGAGACGGCCGCGGCCGCCTCGGGGTGTCGGGCCACGACGGCGTCGACCCGGTCGACGATGCGCCGCACCTGATCGACGGCGGTGCCCGTGAACGCGGTGGGGTCGGCGAGAAGCGCCTCGATGTCGGCGCGATCGAGCGGGAGCCTCGCGTCGCCGGCCAGCCGATCGATCAGCCCGGGCGCGCCGGACATCTCGCGTCGATCGAGGGCGGCCGCCACGGCGTGTTCCTTCACCAGTTCGTGGGCGACCTCGCGGCCGAGCCCGCGGTCCACGGCCGCCGTCAACACCCTCGTGGTCGCGAGGAACGGCAGGTCGCGGGCCAGCTCGGCTTCGATCACCGCGGGAAAGACACCGAGTTCCTCGAAGACCACGAGCGCGGTCTGAAGGAGTCCGTCGGTGGCGAGGAAGGCGTCGGGCAACATGATCCGTCGCACCGCACTGCAGCTCACGTCGCCCTCGTTCCACTGCCGACCGGCCAGCCCCGCGGCCATCGTGAGATACCCGTCGAGCACGGTGCGCAGCGCGCCGACCCGCTCGGCGCTGCGCGCGTTCATCTTGTGGGGCATGGCGGTGGAGCCGACCTGTCCGGGGCGGAACCCCTCGGTCGCCAACTCCTGTCCGGCCATGAGGCGCAGCGTGGTGGTCGCGCTGGACGGCGCCGACACCGCCTGCACGAGGGCCGACACCACGTCGAGGTCGAGCGACCTCGGGTAGACCTGACCGACACTGTCGAGCACCCGGGCGAACCCGAGATGCCGGGCGACGGCCGCCTCGAGCGCATCGACCTTGGCCGGGTCGCCGAGCAGGTCGAGCTGATCGAGCCGCGTGCCCACCGGCCCCTTGATCCCCCTGAGGGGATAGCGGGCCAGCAACTCCTCGACCCGCTCGAGGCCGATCATCAACTCCTCGGCGACATCGGCGAAACGCTTTCCGAGTGTGGTGGCCTGGGCCGACACGTTGTGGGTGCGGGCGACCATCACCCGATCGGCGTGCGACGCCGCGAGGCCGCCGACCCGCGCGAGCACGGCGACGAGACGGTCGCGTACGAGGGTGAGTGCCTCGCGCACCTGCAGCTGCTCGACGTTCTCGGTGAGGTCTCGCGAGGTCATCCCCCGATGAATGTGTTCGTGCCCGGCAAGGGCACAGAACTCCTCGATCCGCGCCTTCACGTCGTGGCGGGTGACCGCCTCGCGGCGAGCGATGGAGTCCAGGTCGACGTCATCGATCACCGCCTCGTAGTCGTCGATCACGCCGGCAGGAACCTCGACGCCGAGCTCGGCCTGCGCTCGCAGCACGGCGAGCCAGAGCCGGCGCTCCTGCACGATCTTTCGTTCGGGCGACCAGATCTCGTTCATCGCCTCGCTGGCATAGCGCTCGGACAGGAGGTTGGACATGACCGTCACAGTGCGACCCTTTCACTGGTCGTTCGACTCATCAAGAAGTCGTGGGTATGTGCCGACGGGACTAGGAGACTGCAAGGAGACTGCTTCGTGACTGCCGAACTCACCGGCCTCTGCCAGGACCACAGCTTCGAGACGGCTGAGAACCTCTGTCGTCGTTGTGGCTTCGAGTACTGCGAACTCTGTCTGGTGTATCCCTTCGGCGCCAGGCGCCCGCTCTGCAAGGAATGCGCGATGGTCGCCGGCGGCGTGCGCCACCAGGGCGCGCGCCCCGAGATGGCGAAGCGTGACGTTCGCCGCCGGGTCAAGGCCTGGGACGAACGACGCAAGCGGACAACCGCCGGGGCCGCCGGTGAGGGCGACCCGATACTGAACGACCCGCTGGCACCCACCGACGAGGATCTCGAACGCGTACCGGTGCCGACGCCGGTGGCCAGCGACGGAGCCGCCATCGCCGCCGAACTCAACGACGTGTTCAACAACGACCCGTTCGACAACGGTGCCCTCGACAACAATTCCTTCGACAACAATTCCTTCGACAACAATTCGCCGTCCACCGCGGCATCGCCCGGTGGGGTACCGGGCGGGAGTGACGCCGGAGAACAGCCCGCCGACGGTGTCGCTCCTCCGATCGATTGGAGCCAGCCGTTCGGCTGACCTTCCTCGCGCCCGCGGCTCACGCCGCCCGGTCGAGAAACTGTTCCCGACCCGGGCCGACACCGACGAGTCGGATCGGCACGTCGATCTGGCTCTCGAGGAACGCGATGTAGTCGGCCGCGTTCTCGGGCAGCGCCGACGGGTTGGTGATCTTGCTGATGTCGGTTTCCCAGCCCGGGAGTTCTTCGTAGATCGGCGTGGCCGCGTGGAGGGCGCTCTGGTGGTACGGCATCTGATCGTGGCGGACACCGTCGATGTCGTAGGCGACACAGACCTTCAGTGACGCCAGCGCGTCGAGAACGTCGAGCTTGGTGAGGGCGACCTCGGACAACGAGTTGATCCGCACTGCGTGGCGCATCATCACGGCGTCGAACCAGCCCGGCCGACGCCGTCGCCCGGTGTTCGTGCCGTACTCGTGGCCGACGTCGACCAGGTGATCGCCGATCTCATCGGTGAGCTCGGTCGGGAACGGACCCGACCCCACACGAGTGACATAGGCCTTCGCGATGCCGATGATCCGCCCGATGTCGCGCGGGCCGACACCGGCGCCGGTGCAGGCCCCACCCGCCACCGGATTGGACGAGGTGACGAACGGATAGGTGCCGTGGTCGAGATCGAGGAAGGTCGCCTGCGCGCCTTCCAGGAGGACGCCCTGGCCGGCATCGAGCGCGTTGTGCACGAGCGAGATGGTGTCGGCGATGTGCGGGATGACGCGAGGCGCACAGACCTCGAGGTACTCGGTTGCGATCTCGTCGAGGTCGACGGGCAGCCGGTTGAAGACCTTGGTCAACACCTGGTTTGTGTGGCCGAGTACCACCTCGAGCTTCTGCCGGAAGATCTTCGGATCCTGGAGGTCCTGCACCCGGAGCCCGACCCGCATGGCCTTGTCGGCATAGGCCGGGCCGATGCCGCGCTTGGTGGTGCCGAGCTTGCCGTCGCCGAGGTGCCGCTCGTGCAGCGCATCGAGCTCCTGGTGATACGGCATGATCAGGTGGGCGTTGCCCGAGACCTTGAGGGCGCTGCAGTTCACGCCCTTCGCCTCGAGCGTGTCCATCTCCTTCAGGAGCACGCGCGGGTCGACGACCACCCCATTGCCGATCACCGGCGTGATGTGGTCGTAGAGGATTCCACTCGGTACGAGTTGGAGAGCGAAGGTCTCACCTTCGACCACGAGGGTGTGGCCGGCGTTATGGCCACCCTGGTAGCGGACGACCATCTCCATCTCTTTGGCGACGAGGTCGGTGAACTTCCCCTTCCCCTCGTCACCCCACTGAGTACCGACGACAACGGTCGCGGGCACGGCGCTCTCCTCTCGGGAATTGCGTTACCGGGAAAGAGTAGCCGCCACGCCCGCCGATGATGTCCGGGAACGCAGTCTCTGCTGAGGCACGCGCCCGCATGACGCGCAAGAGGCGGGGCCTGCGCCCCGCCCCGTGCTGTCCAGGGTGCGTTCTCTCGGCAACCGGTTCGCCCCCGGCCACCCTTGGGTCAGCCGGTGAAGCTGGGGTTCGCGGCGACCGGTGTGGGGTCGGGCATCTCCTGCACTTCGGGTAGGACCTCCGTGGCCACCGTGGTGGTGGTTGTGGATGCGATCCCGCCACCCCCGGAAGTGGTGGTGGGCGCCACGGTCGTGGAGCTGCTGGACGGGGGCTCGATCACCGTGGTCGTCGGTGCCACCGTCGTGGAGCTGCTGCTCGGCGGGTCGACGACCGTGGTGGTCGTGGACGTCGTGCTGCTCGTCGTCGTGGTCGGGTTCAGGTTCGTGACACCGAAGCAGGACGGCTGGACCGACTGGGCCTCACCGATCGCCTTGACCGCGGCGTCGTTCTGATAGGCGTGGCTTGCCGTCACCGCCACCGCATCGCGGTCGAGGACGACCGTGCCAACGGAACCGGTCCAGCTCGCTTGCTCGACGAAGTCCTCGAGGTCGGCGGTCAGACCGGTGGTTGCGATGATGTCGCCGTCGGCATCGATGAACTCGAGCACGTACTGTTCGAACGCCTGGAGAGCGGTACCGGATCGGCCGGTGTACCAGTCGAGACTGGCGGCGATCACTGCGTACTCTCCCGCGGGGATTGCGGCGCTGACGGTCTTGGAGCGGTCGTATCCGCTGTTGCCGGCCACGATCGTCGCGGCTGCTCCGGCGTTGAAGCCGACATTGGGGAACGCGATGACCTGCTCGGCCCCCGAGCAGGTCGGAACGCCGGAGTCCTGCGCCGAACTGATCGTCGTCGGCACCACGAGCATGGCGGCGATGACGGCCAGCGAGGTGAAGAGCTTCAAACGGGTGGACATGGAAACCGACCTCTCAGAGGAGAATTGCCTGGACAGGGGCCGGTTTCGCTCTGGCTCACCGCCGGACAAAGCGACCAATGCAGTCCGACGGGTCACTGCCTCCCCGTGATGCCAGGCTACGAGCGCCTGGAGTGTCGTAACAATAGGCCGCTTGCACCATCATTGGCGGCGATCCGGGGAATGTTCCCGTCGCCGCCGGTCAGGGCCAGGTGAGCTTGACCGGCCAGGGCGCCACGCCGGCCGCCGTGGACAGCACGGCGAAGACCACGAGCGCGGCGGCAACCGGACCGGCCCGCCCGTCGTTCGACCCGCATCTGAGCGTGCCGATGACGATCGGTTCGACCACCATCGAGCGTGAAACGGTGAGCTCGGCATCGGCCGAGCCGAGGGACACCGGGATGGTGCGTTCACCGGACCCGTCGATGGCGACAACTCCGGCCACCGCACCGTCGACCAGCACCACGAAGCGCTCGCGCCCGATGCCGTCTCTGCGGATCGACACATCGGCGAGCGACGCGGGGCAATCCGGCGAGACCATGACCCGTACCTCCGCGCAAGGCGGGGCCGAGCGTGCCGAGGTCGCACAGTCGATGTCGCCGTTCGTACCGGCACCACCGGTGTCGGCGGAATCGCTGCCGGCATCCGGATCGGCCTCGGCCGGCGGGGCACAGACGTTGTCGACCTCGACCCGCATGACATCGGTGCCGTCGTCGTCGACCACGCGTATCGGCACGCTCGACGCGCCGTCGAGCGGCACCTCGATCTGGAGGACGTCGCCGACCGCCACCTCGCGTTGTGCCACCATCGCCACGCGCTCGTGGAAGACGGTGAGCCTCGCCGGGTCGCCGGCGTCGTTGCCCAGGACGACCACGAGTACGTCGGCGGCACAGTCGAGCACCGTGGCTGCGGTGGGCCGCGCGGGATCGTCACAGTCGATGTCGACCGGGGTGAGCAGATAGGTCGCGCCCGATGTCGAGTCGGAGACGTGCACCTCGGTGGGGCCTTCGAGGTCGCCGATGTCGAGCGTGGTGGTGGTGAGGGCGCCCCCGTCGATGCGGAGGCCCGCCTCGATCGCCGCCATCGGCAGCGCGACGTCGACCGTGGCACCGAGGTCACCCTGGTTGCCGAGGAGTACGTGGACACTGTCGGCCGCGCAGTCGACCACCGCGGAGGCGCGCAACGCCGCCGGCCCGAGCACCGTCGTCGACGGTGGAGGCACGGTCGGGGTGGCACCGGGCACCGGACCCAACGCGGGCACCGTCGTGGACGGCACCGTCGTGGTCGGCACCGTGGTCGTCGGCACCGTCGTGGTCGGCACCGTCGTGGTCGGCACCGTCGTGGTCGGCACCGTCGTGGTCGGCACCGTCGTGGACGGCACCGTCGTGGACGGCACCGTGGTCGTCGTGGGGGTCGGGGCGACACGCGTGAACGACACGCAGTCGGCGGTGACCGAGTTCGTGCCCGACGGTGTGCTCGGCGCCGAGTGACGCACCGTGAAGTGGGTGACGCCGCTCGACGAGACGAACGTGCCGAGGTCGTCGGTGACGCTCGCGGCGTCGACCCCGTCGCGAAGATCGGTGGTCGGGCCGAGCACGACATGGTCGGTGATGTCGAGCAGCCACTGTTCGTGTGTCTGGTCGCTCGCGCCGCGACCGACGTAGGCGTCGGACGACGCGGCGCCCACACGCCACTCACCGGCCGGCAGCGGGTCACGGAGAGTGAAGCCATAGGTGTCGTGGCCGGAGCGCGACCAGACCGCGACGTCGAGCGCGACGACGATGTCGCCGGTGCACCCTCCCGTCGTGGCCCCCGCCGGCGCCGAGGCGCCGAACACGAAACCGGTGACGAGCAAGGCGACACCGGACAGCAGTTTCCACAACTGTCGTGGTCTCACATCACTCTCCCGTACTCCATTACGGAACGTAGTTGTCCCCAGGCCCACGGAGGGTGATGCTCCGCCCACCTCCCCGGTGGGCAGCACGGTCAAGGGCGGAAAGGTCAGGTGAGGTGCAGGTTCAGCGCAGGCTGAGTTCGCGATCGTCGGCCGGCCCGTCGACGTCGACGGTGACGAGGTCGCCTTCCTCGTAGGTTCCCTCGAGAATGGCGATGGCGAGCGGGTCACCGATCGCTCGCTGGATGAGCCGCTTGAGCGGCCGGGCACCGAACGCCGGGTCGAATCCCTCGACCGCCAACAGTTGCTTGGCGTCGTCGGTCACGTCGAGCGTGAGGCGACGGGTCGACAGCCGCCCGGAGAGCCCGGCGAGCTGGATGTCGACGATCTCGACGAGGTCCTCCTCGGTGAGCGAACGGAACCGCACGATGTCGTCGATGCGGTTGACGAACTCGGGACGGAAGAAGTCCTCCGGATTGCCCGGCAGATTCGACGTCATGATCAGCACCACGTTGGAGAAGTCGACGGTACGGCCCTGTCCGTCGGTGAGACGACCGTCGTCGAGCAGCTGCAGCAGCACGTTGAACACGTCGCCGTGGGCCTTCTCGACCTCGTCGAGCAGCACGACGGAGTAGGGCCGCCGCCGTACCGTCTCGGTGAGCTGCCCGCCCTCGTCGTAGCCGACATAGCCGGGCGGGGCACCGATCAGTCGACTCACCGAGTGCTTCTCCATGTATTCGGACATGTCGATGCGCACCATCGCCCGCTCGTCGTCGAACAGGAACTCCGCCAGCGAACGGGCCAGCTCGGTCTTGCCGACACCGGTGGGGCCGAGGAACAGGAAGCTGCCGATCGGTCGGTTGGGGTCGGCGAGGCCGGCCCGCGAGCGTCGGATCGCGTTCGCGACCACCGACACGGCGTCGTCCTGGCCCACCACCCGCAGGTGCAGATGGTCTTCGAGCCGCACGAGCTTCTGCACCTCTCCCTCCAGAAGGCGAGAGACGGGCACCCCGGTCCAGCGGCTGACGACCTGGGCGATGTCCTCCTCGTCGACCTCTTCCTTGAGCATCGAGGACTCGGCCTGGATCTTGTCGAGTTCCTCCCGAGCGGCCTCGAAGCGGCGCTCGAGTTCGGGAATGCGGCCGTAGCGCAGCTCGGCGGCCTTCTCGAGGTCGCTCTCGCGCTCGACCTCGCCCCGCACGACGTCGAGCTCCTCGTTGAGATCGCGCAACGCGGAGATGGCGTCCTTCTCGGCCTGCCAGGTGGCGGTGAGGCCGGCCAACGACTCGCTCAGGTCCGCGTGTTCGCGATCGAGGTCCTCGAGCCGTTCGGCCGACGCCGCGTCGGTCTCCTTCGCCAGGGCGACACGCTCGATCTCGAGCTGACGGATGCGCCGCTCGACCACGTCGATCTCGGTCGGCACCGAGTCGATCTCGATGCGCAACGATGCGCTCGCCTCGTCGATCAGGTCGATGGCCTTGTCGGGCAGGAACCGGCCGGTGAGATAACGATCGCTCAGCACGGCCGCGGCCACCAGGGCGGAGTCCTGGATGCGGACGCCGTGGTGCACCTCGTAACGCTCCTTGAGCCCGCGCAGGATGGCGATCGCGGCATCGACCGACGGCGGCTCGACCATGACCTGTTGGAACCGGCGCTCGAGCGCCGGGTCCTTCTCGACGTACTTGCGATACTCGTCGAGCGTGGTGGCGCCGACCATACGGAGCTTGCCCCGCGCGAGCATCGGCTTGAGCATGTTGCCGGCGTCCATCGCACCCTCAGCGCCGCCGGCGCCGACGACGGTGTGCATCTCGTCGACGAACGTGATGATCTCGCCGTCGGCGTCCTCGATCTCCTTGAGCACCGACTGGAGTCGCTCCTCGAACTCGCCGCGGTACTTGGCCCCGGCGACCATCGAGGAGATGTCGAGGCTGATCAGACGCTTGTTCTTCAACGACTCGGGGATGTCGCCCTCGACGATGCGGTTGGCGAGACCCTCGACGATGGCCGTCTTGCCCACCCCGGGTTCGCCGATGAGCACCGGATTGTTCTTGGTCCGCCGTGACAGCACGCGGATGACCCGCCGGATCTCGTCGTCACGCCCGATCACGGGGTCGAGCTCGCCGAGACGGGCCGCCTCGGTCAGGTCGCGCCCGAAGCGTTCGAGGGCCTGGTACTCGTTCTCCGGGGTCTGGCTCGTCACCCGATGGCTGCCACGCACCTCGCGCAACGCCAAGAGCAGCTGCTCGCGATCGACACCGATCGAGTTGCTCAGCGCGAGCAGGAGGTGTTCGGTGGAGAGGTACTCGTCGGTGAGGTCGACCCGCACGACGTCGGCCTGCTCGAGCACCTCGCGCAGCTCCTTCGAGAGCTGGGGGTCGGAGCCGTAGGCGTGGGGCAGGGTGGCGAGGGCGTCGGCCGCACTGTTGCGAGCTGCCGGGACGTCGACACCCACCTTGTGGAGAAGTGGCAGCACGATGCCTTCCTGCTGGCCGAGCAGGGCGGTGAGGAGGTGCGCAGGAACGACCTCGGGATGCGACGAGGCCCGGGCGGCTTCGGTGGCCGCCGAGAATGCCTCGGTGGTCTTGAGCGTCCAGCGATTCGGATCGAGCGCCATGTGGGGGACCTCCAGGTGGGTGACAGGCGTATCTCAGAAAACCTGAGTGCAATAGACTCAACTTTGGCGAGGTCGGTTCTATTCCCCCGCAGCGGGTGGTTCGCCGCCGGTGAGGCCCAATCTGATGGTGGCATCACGTTCCGCGTCGTCGACCAGACCGAGTCTCGATGCGCGGACGCGCCACTGATCCCGGGCCAGGACCTGCATGTCCTCGTCCGTGTCGGTCTCGTCGGTGATCTCGAGCCCGAGCAACGTCTCGATCACGTCCTCCATCGTGGCGATACCGGCCGTGCCCCCGTACTCGTCGATCACCCTGGCAATGTGCTCGCGGCCCTCGACGAGCGCCTCGAAGACCTCGAGCAGGGGTTGATCCTCCGGCACGACGATGAGATCCCTTCGGAGGGCCGCCAACGGGGTGTTCTTGGCATCCTCGGCCATCTGCGTCAGTGCGTCGCTCAACAGCACGTAGCCCGAGATGTCATCGTGGTTCTGCGAGAAGACCGGGTACCGGGAGAAGGAACGCTTGGCGTCGACGAGTTCCTGCACCGTCGCGGTCTCGGGGAACGCCACCACGACCGTTCGCGGGGTCATCACGTCGGACACGCGCAGACTCTCGAACTGCAACAGGCTCTTGAAGAGCCGCGCCTCCCGATTGTTGAAGACACCCTCCTCGGCACCGATGTCGGCGAGCGCCGCCAATTCCTCGCGACTGACGTCGCCCTTCTTCTCGCCCCGCGTGAGCAACTTCGCGAACCACTGCGACATGAGCACGAGCGGGTAGAGCAGGTAGATCAACGGCTTCAGCGTCCGACTCACCAGGGGCGCGAGCCCTCGCCAGTAGACCGCGCCCAAGGTCTTGGGGATGATCTCACTGAGCACGAGGATCGCCAGCGTGAGCACGGCGGAGAAGATGCCGATCGCGGAGTTGCCGAAGTACGCGGCGGCCTCGGCGCCGGCGCCGGCGGCACCGATCGTGTGCGCCACGGTGTTCAGGGTGAGGATCGCGGCGAGGGGCCGATCGACATCGTCCTTGAGCTCACGGAGGCGCCGAGCCGCGGCCGGATGTTCGATCTCGAGAGCGCCGACGTAGGCCGGGGTCACGCTCAGGAGGACGGCTTCCATGATCGAGCAGAGGAACGACACGCCGATCGCCACCGCGACGAACACGACGAGCAACGTGAGCGAGCCCGAACCCCCGCCATCGCCCGTCGCCACCGCTGCCAAGATGTTGTTCACGGAAAAAACCTACTCCGAGTCATCTCGTCGGGGATCAGTGCACCACCGAGAGACTCACCGCGAAGTCACCGGCCTCGTCGGTGAAGAACTGCTCGACCGTCAGCCCGACCTCCGCCAACTCGGTTGCGAGACCGGCCAGATGGAACTTCGCCGACACCTCGGTGCGCATGTACTCGCCGGCCGCGAAGTCGACGTCGAGATCGAGCGCGGCGACCCGCACCCGCTGGTCGACACGACTCCGCACGCCGAGATCCATCCACTCCTCGTCGTCGTCCCAGGTCGCCTCGTGGTCGAACTGGTCGAGGTCGAAGTTCGCCTCGAGTTCGCGATTGATCACGGACAGGACGTTCTTCGTGAACGCCGCGGTGATGCCCTGTGGGTCGTCGTAGGCCAGCTCGAGCCGCGCCGGCTCCTTCACGAGGTCGGTGCCCAACAGGAAGCGGTCGCCGGGCCTCATGCCCGCGACGATCGCCTCCAGGAACGCTCTTCGCTTCGACGGCGCGAAATTGCCGATCGTCCCACCCAGCAATACGACCATCCGCCGATCCTCGCTCTGCGGGATCCGAGAGAGGTGGCGATCGAAGTCGCCGACCACGCCGTGCACGCGCAGACCGGGATAGGCCTCGGCCAGGTTCGTGGCCGTGGCCCGCAGGAACTCCTCGCTCACATCGAAGGGAACGAAACGGACGAGGCTCCCGTGGGCGCGTCCGGCATCGAGGAGTGCGGTCGTCTTGTCGGAGGTGCCGGCACCGAGCTCGACGATCGTGTGCGCCTCGGCCCGCTCGATGATCACCTCGGCATGGCGAAGCAGGATCTCGCGCTCGGCCTCGGTCGGGTAGTACTCGTCCAATCGGGTGATCTGGTCGAACAGGTCACTGCCCCGCTCGTCGTAGAGCCACTTGGGTGGCAGCTCCTTCGGCTGTCGGGTCAAGCCGGCCCCGACGTCACGGCGCAGGGCCAGCGCGAGATCGTCCGGTCCGAGATGCACGTCGACGATCGGCGCGATTGCCACGTCGTTCAGAGGATTCATCGGGCACCTCCGTCGGATGCCAGCCGGACACCACTGAAAACCCAGCGTGAGTGCGTGGGGAAGAAGTTGCGATAAGTCGCCCGCAGGTGGCCTCCGGGCGTCACGCAACAACCACCGCGCAGGACCTGCTGGTCGACCATGAACTTGCCGTTGTACTCGCCCACCGCACCCGGCGCCGGCACGAAGCCGGGGTAGGGCGCATACGCGCTCGACGTCCACTCCCACAGGTCGCCGAAGAGTTGGCGCACGCCATCGCCCGATGCCCGCACGGGATGGAGTTCGTCGTCCGGGAGGAAGTTGCCTTCCGGTGCGACGCCCGCCGCGTGGGCCTCCCACTCGAACTCGGTCGGCAGTCGCGCGCCGGCCCAGCGAGCGAACGCATCGGCCTCGAAGTAGCTCACGTGGGCGACCGGCTCGCTGGGGTCGATCGGCCGCACCCCGGTGAGCGTGTGCACGGCCCAGCCGTCGTCGGAGCGCTGCCAGTAGAGCGGCGACTCCCAGCCCTCGGCGTTGACGGTGTGCCAGCCCGACGACAGCCAATGGCCGGGGTCGCGATATCCGCCATCGGCCATGAACTCGAGCCACTCCCCATTGGTGACGAGCCGGTCGGCCAAACGATGGGGGTGCACGAGCGCGTCGTGACGCGGTCCCTCGTTGTCGTAGTGGAACCCCTCGCCCCGATGACCGATCGGCACGATACCGCCCGGGTGCTCGACCCAGCCCTGATCGGGGGGCGCCGCCGGAGCCGGCACCGGTCGCGGGTCGTACGCGGGTCGGAACGGATTGCACGACAACACGTGCTTGATGTCGGTCAGGAGCAGTTCCTGATGTTGTTGCTCGTGGTGCAGACCCAGCTCGATCAGTGCGACGACGTCGGGATCACACCCGGCGTCACTCGCGATCAGGTCCTGCATCGACGCATCGACGCATCGCCGGTACTCGCCGACCTCGTCATTGGTCGGCCGGGTGACGAGGCCCCGCTGAGGGCGAGGCTGGCGATCGCCGACCGCCTCGTAGTACGAGTTGAAGAGGTACCCGTAGTACTCCTCCACCGGCTCGTGGCCGCTCGGAAGGAGGAGGAAGTTCTCGAAGAACCACGTGATGTGGGCCCGGTGCCACTTGGTCGGGCTGACATCGGGCATCGACTGCACGACCTGGTCTTCGGGGCTCAGCAGCGAGGCAAGCACCTCGGTCTGGTCTCGGATGGCCTGATAGCGAACCGAGAGAGGCGTGGTGACCGCCGTCTTCACTGGTGTCCGCATGCGGCTGCCTCCCACTCGCGGTCGCGGATCGGTCCGAGATGGAGCCAGGAGTGCACAGACATGCCGTTCTTCCTTCAGAGAGGTGGTACCGAAGCCCAAACCCGCCGACGTCGTCCGATGTTCCGGCCACGTGCGAGTTCCGACGGCTCTACCCGTCGTCCGCCCTCCACAAACTCCCGGCCTCCGCGCCGGCTACTCGTCGATCGACCCCGAGTCGGCGTCGCAGACGAACTGCGCAATCGTCGCCGGCCAACTGCCGCGGCCTGGCCCGTAGCTGACGAAGATGTCGTTGCTGACCTGGCGTCGATGTTCGAACCGGGAGAAGGGTCCGTCGGCGATTGCCACCGTCACCTCGACCCCGTCGTCGCCCAACGGCAACCTGGAGCAGTCGTCGACTTCGTAGAAGGCGGTGAGTTCGACCATGTCGCCGGCTTCCAGACGACGGGGGAAGATGTCGCTGCGGAACGAATCGGGCGGGGCGTCGATGTCGAACGGACCCGTCGTGTAGCCGAGTAGACGAAGGCCGGACGGTACGCCGAATCCTTCGGTGATCTCGATCGTCGTCGACGAATCCGAAGTGATCTGGAAGCCCATGTGCACCGGACCGTCGCCACCATAGGTCGCCGCGTTCGAGGAGATCTCGGGGTTGGCGATGCCGAGCGACCACACCCATCCGGCGGCCACGACGGCGGCGGCGGCGGCGGCGACGACGACCCAGAATTTCACCGAATCAGTTCTCCAACGAGGCAAGAATGTCGATCGTCGCACTCTCACTGATCGCGATCATCGGGCTGACCGCGGCCACCGTACGCGGATCGTCGGTCTCGATCGAACACCTCGGCGCCCTCGCTTCCGACGGTCCCGAACGCGAGCTCTACGAACGCTTCTTCGAGCGGTCACGTCGCTTTCGCCTCAGCGGCGCCGTCGTCGGTTGGGTCGTGGCGATCTTCGCGGCCACCGTCGCCGCCGACCTGGGCGAGGAAGGCAGCTGGCACCTGGACTTCACCCTCGTCGCGACGATCGCGCTCGCAGGTTCGGTCATCGGCTCGATCGCGGCCGAGACGTTCCGGTTCCGCCGACCACGGGCTCCGCGAATCGCCTCACTCGAGGTTCGCAACCCCGTCGACTACGACGACAAGATCGCCCTGCGGCGCGAAGAGTTCGTCGCGTTCGGGATGGTCGGCGCGCTCGTGCTCGCCGCAGCAGTCGGCGCGAACCTGCTCGCAGTCACCCTCCTGGCTGCCGCAGGAGTCGCCTTGGCACTTCTCCGCCGCTGGGCGGTGCGACGGATCGCTCTGCGACCCCGACCCGCGCTCTCCCCTGTGGTCGCCGAGGCCGACGATGACATCCGGCGAATGGCGGCGTCCGTCGGCCTGGGGCGTCCGATCGTGACCCTCGAGCTGCTGGTGTTGACGTGGCAGCTCCGGATCATCAGCAACGTGGAGCCGATCATCGGCTGGTTCGTGATCGCCACTCTCCTCGTTGCCTTCGTCTGGTGGCGGCGCAACCGCTCGTTCGGCTTGACGAGAACTGCCCGCCGCGAGGGCCTTCAGCCCTCGGCGGCGCGTGCGGGCGCGATGGCGTTCGCCGGCATCGCCGTGTTCGTGATGGTGCTCATCGCGGCGAGGTCCATCGCGTGATCCTCCACGTCGACCCGGCGACGCCCGTTCCGGTGTACGAGCAGATTCGAAGTCAGATCGAGCGCATGATTGCGTCCGGCGCGCTCACCACCGGCGTCCAGCTCCCCACCATTCGCCAGCTCGCCGCCGACCTGGGGTTGGCCAAGGGCACGGTCGAACGAGCGTTCCAGCTGCTCGAGTCCGACGGCCTGATCGAGACCCGTGGCCGGGCGGGCACGTTCGTCCGCGCCCCGCCCCAGGTGAGCGACGCCAACGCGACTGCCGCCCTGCGGGAGGCCGGCGACCGTTTCGCGGTCGTCATCCGTCAACTCGGTCTCGACGAGCAGTCCGCGCTCACCGCCGTGCGCGAGGCGTTGACCCGACTCGGCGGTGCTGCCGGCTGAACTGCGGGCACCGGGTCGATCAGCCGCGACGTTCGCGCCGGTAGAGGGTGACGCTTCGCGGCGGCACCGGTACGAGGTCCCGCCGGTACTGACGGTGGACCTGGTCGACGGCGGCTGATGCGGCCGACTCGCGCTGCGCAAGTTCGGCTTCGAGCTCGGCGACCCGGAGCTCGAGGTCGAGCACCCGCTTCACGCCGGCCAGGTTGAGCCCGTCGTTGGTGAGCTCCTGGATGCGCTGGAGCAACGCGATGTCGGCGTCGCTGTAGCGACGGCTGCCACCACCGGTGCGGGCCGGATCGACCAGTCCTTTGCGTTCGTAGATGCGGAGCGTCTGGGGGTGCACACCGGCCAACTCGGCGGCAACCGAGATGACGTAGACGGCTCGATGAAAACGCTCGTGCTCCATGTTGCTCAGACTCCCAGGTGGGTGCGGGGCGACTCGGGGGACGCCGCGGCCAGCGCCTCGATGGCGGCGCGCTGGTCGTCGGTCAACGCCTCGGGGACGGTGACGACGACCGTGGCGAGGAGGTCGCCCTTCCCCGCCTTGCCCCGAAGCCGAAAGGTCTTTCCGGTGGCGGTGCCCGGGGGAATGCGGATGGTGACCGGCTGGGCATCGAGGGTGGGCACCTTGACGTCGGCGCCGAGGGCGGCCTCGGCGAACGTGATGGGCACGTCGATCGTGAGGTCACCGCCCGAACGACCGAAGAGCGGGTGATCGGCGACGTTGACCCTCACGAAGAGATCACCGGGCGGGCCGCCGAGACGGCCCGGGCCACCCCGTCCCTTGAGGCGGATCTTCTGGCCGGTCTTCACCCCGGCCGGGATGCGCACCTTCACGTCGCGGGGACGCACCTCGACGCCGATGCCGCGACACGTGGTGCAGGGGTCGGTGATGATCGAACCCCGCCCGGCGCAGGCCGCGCACGGTCGGCTGAGAGAGAACAGACCCTGGTTTTCGTCCTGCACTCCCTTTCCCTTGCAGACCTTGCAGGTCTCGGGCGTGGACCCGGGTCTGGAACCGCTGCCGGCACAGGTGGAACAGGTGGCCTCGCTGGTGAGGGTGATCGTGGTCTCGAGACCGTTGACGGCGTCGTCGAATTCGAGGGTGAGATCCGCTTCGAGGTCGGCGCCCTGCTGACCTCGTTGTGGTTGCTGCTGACCGCCCCGGCCACCGCGGCCACCGCGATTGAAGAGACCGCCGAGCAGATCGCCGATGTCGTCGAACCCGACATTGAACCCACCGGGGCCGCCGGGTCCGCCGGGCGATCCGGGACCGCCGAATCCGCCCGACATCGGGCCCATGCGGCGAACCTCGTCGTAGCGGCTGCGCTTCTCGTCGTCGCCCACGACGTCGTAGGCCGAGGAGACCTCCTTGAATCGCGCCTCGGCCGCCGCGTCACCAGGATTGGCATCGGGGTGCAGCTCGCGGGCGAGCTTGCGGTACGCCTTGGTGATGTCCTTGGCCGAGGCCTTGGAATCGACGCCGAGCGTCTTGTAGTAGTCCTTCTCGAACCATTCCTTCTGCGGTTCCGCAGCCATGTGACACCTCCCTTCCGAAGCGAACGACCTCAGCCCTTGACCGTGACCATCGCCGCCCGCAGGACCCGACCGTTCCACGCGTAGCCCGTGCGCAGGACCTGGCTCACGACGGCGACCTCCTGGCCCTCGTCGGCCGGTTCGGTCATCGCCGCCTCGTGCCGGTTCGGGTCGAACGGCTCGGACTCGTCGGAGATCGTCTCCAGTCCTGCGCTCTGGAGAATGCCGCGGAGCTGGGCACCGATGGGCTCGACGCCCTCGACGCCCTGTTGCGCCGCGGCATCGCACGCGTCGAGCACCGGCAACAGCGCTTCGGCGACCCGCGACCCGGCCTGGGCCGACAGCTCGGCGTTGCGCTTCTCCGTCTGCTTGCGGAAGTTCGCGAAGTCGGCGCTCACTCGTTGCAGATCGGCGAGGTGCTGGTCGCGCTCGGCGGTGACGGCTTCGAGTGTGGCCACGAGCTCCTCGATGCTGATCGCGGCATCCGCCGGGCTGATCCCGGCATCCGCCGGATCCGCGGCCGCGGGCTCGCTCGCCGCGCCTGCCGCGGTATCCGGCTCGGCCGGTTCTCCCGAGGACTCCGGAGGAGTCTCGCCGTGATCGCTCACGACGCCTCTTCGTCGCCGTCGTCCTCGACGATCTCGGCGTCGACCACCTCGTCGTCGTCGGGTGTGCTCGCGGCGGCGTCGGCATCACGACTCTCGGCGGCCGCGGCCTCGTAGAGACGCTGGCCGAACTCCTGGCTGGCCGACATCAGACCCTCGGTGGCGTCCTTGATCGCCTCGAGGTCGGTGCCTTCGAGTGCGGTCTTGACGTCGTCGAGCTTGGCCTGGATGGTCGACTTCTCGTCGTCGTTGACGTTGTCGGCCTGGTCCTTGAGGAGCTTCTCCGTCTGGTACACGAGGCTGTCGGCGGTGTTGCGGATCTCCGCTTCTTCCTTGCGCTGACGGTCCTCCTCGGCGTGGGCCTCGGCGTCCTTCACCATCTGCTGGATGACGTCGTCCGAGAGCGAGCTCTGACCGGTGATGGTCATCGACTGCTCCTTGTTGGTCGCCGTGTCCTTGGCGCTCACGTGCACGATGCCGTTGGCGTCGATGTCGAACACGACCTCGATCTGGGGCACATTGCGCGGTGCGGGCGGCAGGTCAACGAGCTGGAACTTGCCGAGCGTCTTGTTGTACTGGGCCATCTCCCGCTCGCCCTGAAGGACGTGGATCTCCACGGACGGCTGATTGTCCTCGGCCGTGGTGAAGGTCTCGCTCTTGCGGGTCGGGATGGTGGTGTTGCGCTCGATCAGGGTGGTCATGACGCCGCCCTTGGTCTCGATGCCGAGCGAGAGCGGAGTGACGTCGAGGAGCAGGATGTCCTTGACCTCACCCTTGAGCACGCCGGCCTGGACCGAGGCACCGATGGCCACGACCTCGTCGGGGTTCACCGTCTTGTTGGGCTCGGAGCCGGTCATCTCCTTCACGAGATTCGCGACCGCGGGCATGCGGGTGGAACCGCCGACGAGCACGACGTGGTCGATCTCGCCCTGGGTGAGACCGGCGTCCTTGATGGCCTGCTCGAAGGGCTTCTTGCACCGATCGAGCAGGTCGGAGGTGAGGTCCTGGAACTTCGAGCGGGTGAGCTCGTAGTCGAGGTGGAGCGGACCGGCGTCGGTGGCGGTGATGAACGGCAGGTTCACGTGGGTCGACTGGGTCTGGCTCAGCTCGATCTTGGCCTTCTCGGCCGCTTCCTTGAGCCGCTGCGCGGCCATCGCGTCCTTGCGGAGATCGACGCCGTGGTCGTTCTTGAACGACTCGGCGAGCCAGTCGATGACCGCGTCGTCCCAGTCGTCGCCGCCCAGGTGGGTGTCGCCGGCGGTGGACTTCACCTCGAAGACACCGTCACCCAGCTCGAGCACCGACACGTCGAACGTGCCGCCGCCGAGGTCGAACACCAGGATCGTCTGCTCGGTCTCTTCCTTGTCGAGGCCGTAGGCGAGCGCCGCCGCGGTGGGCTCGTTGATGATGCGCAACACCTCGAGCCCGGCGACCTGGCCGGCCTCCTGGGTGGCGGTGCGCTGGGCGTCGTCGAAGTAGGCGGGCACGGTGATGACGGCCTGGGTGACGGTGTCGCCGAGGTACTCCTCGGCGTCACGCTTGAGCTTCATCAGCACGCGGGCCGAGATCTCCTGGGGGTTGTAGGCCTTGCCATCGATGTCGATGGTCCAGTTGGTGCCCATGTGGCGCTTGACCGAACGGATCGTGCGTTCGGGGTTGGTGATCGCCTGACGTTTGGCGACCTCGCCGACGAGCACCTCGCCGTCCTTGGCGAAGGCGACGACCGAAGGGGTGGTGCGTGATCCCTCGGCGTTGGGAATCACGACCGGGTCACCGCCCTCGAGAACGGAGACGACGGAGTTGGTGGTGCCGAGATCGATACCGACTGCCTTGGGCATGGAACACGCTCTTTCTGTCTTGGTTGGGGGAGTGGTTTCCGGGGAGTACAGGTGCTTGAACCGCACCATAGCGAGCGAAATTCCCATCGACACCGAAAAGTTGAGTGCCTTGTTGTCAGGTTTGCGAGGCGGCTGACCGTCCTCGCCGACTTCTCGTCACCTGGACGGCGAGTGTCGCACCGTCGATACTCGCCGGATGGGCAGAATCTCACGCGCCGTCACCCTCGCCGCTGCTCTTCTCTCGTTCGGTGCACTGCTCTCGCCCGCCGGTGCCGCCGACGAGGCATCCACCACGACAGCCACCTCCACCACCAGCGGGCCGGTCTCGACGACCACGGCCGCCGGTGGGCTGCCACAGCTCGACTGCTCGGAAGCCGACCAGCGCCACGAGCTGACCGCCGGCGTCCGGCTCGATCCAACATGTGTCTGGAGCGAGGGCTTCGACATCACCGCGTCCGACGTCGTTCTCGACTGTCAGGGCGCGCTGATCCGAAACGACGGCGGCGGCCGGGGGATCGACGTGTCGTCGCCCGTCGACATCCCCATGAGCGGTGTCGTCGTGCGCGGCTGCGTCGTCGACGGATTCCTCAACAGCTTGCGCGTCACCCGACCGGGTTTTCGCGACCTCACCGAAGGTGTCGAGTACGAGAACGGGCTGACCGGCGTCGTCATCGAGAACAACGAGTTCCGCAATTCCCGGGGCGTCGGCGTGTTCATCGACGGCTACGTGAGCGATGCGGTGATCCGCGACAACATCGTCCGGGGCGCCGGGAGCACCGGCATCTATCTCGAGACGGGGAGCCGTCGTAGCCGGGTCGAGAACAACATGATCCTCGGCAACGGTGGTCGCGAGAACGGGCCGCTCGGTCAGGTCGACACCTTCGGCGGTCTGCGGTTCCGCTGGTGGGGCATCGGGCGAGAAGGGCTCGCCATCGACGGAAGCTACGAGAACGTGGTGACCGGCAACTGGTTCTGGGGCAACCGCCACGGGGGCATCCTGCTCTACACGAACTGTGGGGAGTTCCCCGATTCGGGCCGCTGGTTCGACCGACGCTGGCCCTCCGACCGGAACCTGATCGAGGACAACACGTTCACCGGCGGCCTGAACGGCGTGTGGGTCGGGCAGCGCATGGCCGAGAACACCCTGCCGATGGAATGCACCAAGCCGGCCTACGTCGAGGGTCCACTCCTGCGGGTGACCCGCGACGACGCGGCCGACAACGAGGTTCGCGACAACGTGTTCACCAACGTGACCTACCCGGTCCGGGTGGAGGACGACGGGACCACCGTGGCCGACAACACGATCACCTCGGCCGATCCGAACCACCACGGCATCATCGTCGGCACCGAGTACCGCACCGATGTGCTCGACGAGCCGGTGGCCGACACCACGATCACCGGCAACCGGATCGACATCGCCGGCAACGCCAGTCCGATTCGCTGGATCCACGGCTTCGACGGTCTCACTGTCGACGCCAACACGGCCAACGGAGAGCCCGTCGGCATCTGTGAGGGCGTCCAACCGCCGCGCCTGGCGCTGATCTGGGTGATCGCCGCGGCGTTCGAGCCCATCGGCTCGCCCGAGACCCCGGCTCCCGCCGACCTCTCCCACCCGGTGTTGGGGCCACTCGAGCCGTGCGAACGGCCGGCCGAGCCGGCGGTGGTCCCCGGATTCGACGAGGTCATCGAGGGCACCGACGACACCATCGTCATCCCCGTGCAGCTCTCCCACGCCAGCGATCAGACGGTGTCGGTCCACTGGTACACGCCCGAAGGACTTGCCGACATGCTGGCCACCGTCGGCACCGACATCGTCTACGGCGAGGGCGATGTGGAATTCGAACCGGGTCAGACCGAGGGGCAGATCGTGCTGGAACTGATCGACGACGCCGTCGCCGAACCCTTCGAGTACGCCGCGGTGCTCGTCCGTGAGCCCGTCAACGCCCGAATCGGCGGCTGGTGGGGCATCGGACTCGGCCTGGTCACCGACGACGACTGAATCACTCGGGTGCGTGTGGAGGCGGCGCCGCTGAGTGCGGTGCGCCCGGGCTTCGGCCTCGCTCGACTCCTTTGTGGAGCAGACGGGCCACGAGCCCGACCGGCAGGAAGTTCGACACGAAACGGGCCGGCCGGGCGGCGTTGCCGAACACGACACGGCGCCGGTTCCTGCGAATCGCCTCGATGACCTTCACCGCGATCTCGGCCGGCGGCGTGGTGAGGAGCGCCTTGGCGTCGTCCTCGGCCGTCGTGCCGCGGACGATGTTCGTGTCGATCCCGCCGGGATGCACGAGGTGCACCTGTATGTGCGATCCGTCGAGCTCGGCCATCAGCACCTCGGTGTAGCCACGCACTGCGAACTTGGTGGCGCAGTAGTCGGCGTTGCCCGGCGCGCCGATCATGCCGAAGATGCTCGACACGTTGACGAGGGCGGCCTCGGCGTTGGCCTCGAGCTGCGGAAGGAACGCCAGCGTGCCGTGCACCACGCCGTAGAAGTTGACGGCGAACACCCGGTCGAGATCCTTCACCGAGGTCTCGGCGCCGGGCAGCATCGAACCGGCGATGCCGGCGTTGTTGATCACCACGTGGGCGTTGCCGAGGGCCGCCCGCGACCGGTCGGCGAACTCGTTGACGGCGTCCTCGTCAGCCACGTCGACCGTCGACGAGAAGACACGATCGTCGCGGGGCGTACGGAGCGCGTCGACCGTTTCCTGGAGACCGACGGGGTCGATGTCGCAGAGCGCCAGCTTGGCGCCCACCTTCTCGAACTCGAGCGCGTAGGCGCGGCCCATGCCCGAACCGGCACCGGTGACGACCACAACCTTGTCGATGAAGCTCCCGAACGCCATCAGTTCAGCTCTCCGCGCAGGGCGGCGGCGAGCAGCCGCGATCGTTCGGCATTGAGCTCGGGGCCCTGCACGCCCAGCGACTGCATCGAGCGCAGGTCTGTGGCAGTCGGACTTCCGCTCGCCTCTGCAGTGTCGATCAGGACACCGAACGTCATGGCGTACTCGTCGAGAAACGCCACGTATCGGCGGTGGTAGTCCTCGAGGCTCGGTGGCGCATCCAGCTGGTCGATCAACGGACCGAGATCCCCGATCGTCTCGACTGGTCCCCGCATCGCCGAGAGCGCGGCGACGGGGTCGACGCCGAGGAGTTGCATGCTGTCGAGAAGTTCACTGATCACCACCCCCGCTTCTTGCTGCACGTCGGCGGAGGCGACCAGGTAATCGGCGACCGGACCGCCCCTCAGTGCCAGTTGGTCGTTCACCAACCCAACGAGGCGAGCCTCGATCTCGACCCCGATCTCCACGATCTCCGAATTCTCCGCGAGGAAGTCCTGCAAGGCCGCAGGGGCCGTCGCCGGATCGGCGAGCAACGGTTCGTAACGCCCGATGAGTTCCGCCAACGCGTCGCCGCTGGCCGCGAGATCGGCGAGAACCTCCGACGTGGCAGCCGTGGCCGGAATCGCCCGATAGCCGTCGGCGCCGTTCTGTGACGCGTCGATCAACGCTGCGAAAGGGTCGAGGCCGCCGTTGGCGGCGAGCGTCTCCTCGAGCTGCACCGCACCGACCTCCAGAGCGGCCGCCAGCGCGGCGGCGTCGGCATTGCGCGCACCGGTCTCGCCACCTTCGGGCGGTGTCGTGGTCGTCGTCTCGACCACGACATCGCCGGTCGCGACCGGAGGAAGTGTGGCAAGGGTGTCATCGGCGCCCGGAGCGGAGGCGATCGTCTCCGCCAACTCCGGGTCGACCGTTCCGCACCCGCCCACCACCAGCGCAAGTGCGACCAAGAAGGCGAGAAGTCCTGCGGTGGGCATGGAGGATGAGCCGTGGGCCATGGAGCAGTTTTAGTCGTCGGTTATCCTCGCCCGCATGTACGACCTGATTCTCGTGCGCCACGGGCGCTCCGAATGGAACGAGCTCAACCTCTTCACCGGCTGGTACGACTGCCCGCTCATCGAGAAGGGTCGCGCCGAGGCACGAGCGGCCGGACCGATGCTCGTCGACGCCGGCCTGCTTCCCGACGTGGTCCACACCTCGCTCCAGCAGCGGGCCATCGAGACAGCCGAGCTGATGCTGGCCGCCACCGACCGGCGCTGGATTCCCGTGCGTCGCAGCTGGCGCCTCAACGAACGCCACTACGGCGACCTCACCGGTCTCGACAAGGCCGCCACCCGCGACAAACACGGCGACGAGCAGCTCCACATCTGGCGCCGCAGCTACGACACGCCGCCGCCCCCGATCGCCGACGACAACCCGTACAACCCCAACACCTCCGACGCCTACGCCGACCTCGCCCCCGAGCTCCTGCCGACGACCGAATGCCTGAAGGACGTCGTCGAGCGGATGCTCCCCTACTGGTTCGACGGGATCGTCCCCGACCTCCGTGTGGGTCGGACGGTGCTGGTGGCTGCCCACGGCAACTCGTTGCGGGCCCTGGTCAAGCACCTCGACTCGATCCCCGACGACGAGATCGCCGAGCTCAACATCCCCACCGGCATGCCGCTGCACTACCGGCTGGGCGACGACATGCGGCCGCTCGAGGCCCGGCATCCGTTGGAACGGGCCATGGACCCCGAGGCAGCCGCCGCCGGCGCGGCCGAAGTCGCGGCCCAGGCGGGCGGTCACTGACCATGCTCGGCATCGGCGCCTTCAACGGCATTCTCTTCCTCGTTTCGCTGGCCATCGTCATCGGCGCGGTGATCCTCGCGCTGCGCGACGGTGAGCGGATCTGGACCCTCGGCATGGCCATCGCCACGGCGATCTACGCCCCGCTCGGGGTCGTGCTGGCCATCATCTACGTCACCCAGGTCCGCCGGAGCTGACCCTCGGGGTTGCGGCGGGCAGAAATGTCCGTACATTTACGGTGTGCCGTCCGCCTCTGCGATACTCCCGATCCTTCGCTGGGGTCCGGGATACGACCGAACCGACCTGCGCAGCGATCTCGCGGCCGGACTCACGGTCGGTGCGATGCTCGTCCCCCAGGCGATGGCCTATGCCCTGCTGGCCGGTCTCCCGCCCGAGGTGGGTCTCTACGCCGCCACGATCCCCGTGGTGGTCTATGCCCTCTTCGGGACATCCCGACAGCTGGCCGCCGGACCGGTCGCCATCGTCTCCCTCCTCACCGCTTCGGCCCTGGCGTCGGTCGCCCAGGAGGGCGAGGCCGGCTACCTCGCCGCCGCCGCACTGCTGGCCCTCATGGTCGGCGCCATCCATCTCGTGCTCGGCCTCGGCCGCCTCGGCTTCCTCGTCAACTTCTTGTCGCACTCCGTGCTCGTGGGGTTCACGGCCGCCGCGGCGATCATCATCGGTTTCTCGCAGGCGAAGCATCTTCTCGGCATCTCGACCGAGCGCAAGGATCACTTCCACGAGACGGTCATCGACGTGTGGAGGAAACTCCCCGACACCAACGGCACGACCCTCACCATCGGGGTCATCGCCCTCGCTGCGCTGGTGGTGATGAAGCGCGTCGCCCCGCGCGTCCCGGCCGCGTTGATCATCGTGGTCGGCTCGATCCTGGCCGTGAAGTGGTTCGACCTCGAGGCCCGAGGGGTACGGGTGGTGGGCGACATCCCCGATCGACTGCCGGCATTCGGGCTCCCCGACATCCAGGGCGGATGGATCGCCGACCTCGGCGCCGCGGCCCTGGTGATCACGATCGTCGGCTTCACGGAGTCGATCGCCGTCGCCAAGGTCTACGCCCGCCGCAACCGCTACGAACTCGACGCCAACCAGGAACTGATCGGGCTGGGCGCAGCCAACATCGCATCCGGACTCTTCGGCGGGTACCCGGTGGCCGGTGGTTTCGCCCGCACCGCCGTCAACGCCTCCGCAGGGGCCCGAACGCCGTTGGCATCGCTGATCACCGCGTCGATCGTCGTCGCCACCCTTGCGTTTCTCACCCCGCTCTTCGCCCTGCTCCCCGATGTCGCGCTCGGGGCGATCATCCTGATGGCCGTCGTCGGTCTCATCGACGTCGCCGAGATCCGCCACATCGCAACCGTGAAGCGCAGCGACCTGATCGGACTCACCGTCGCGTTCGTCGCCACCCTCGCCCTCGGTATCGAACTCGGTCTCCTCGTCGCCGTCATCGCCTCGATGCTCGTCGTGTTCGCACGCATGTCGACGCCCCACAGCGCGGTGCTCGGCCACATCGAGGGGACCACCAGCTATCGCAACGTCGAGCGCTTCCCCGAGGCGTGCACGACAAACGGCATCCGGATCGTTCGTATCGATGCCGCCTTGTCGTTCGTCAACGCCGCCCACGTGAAACGGCTTCTGCTCGACCACGCCGACGCACTGACCGAGCCGCCGCAGGCGCTCGTGCTCGACGCGTCCGGCATCAACGACATCGATGCCACCGGCGCGGCGGCGCTGCGCGAGGTGCTCGACGAACTCGACGAACGCGGGGTCGTGCTCCACCTCAGCGACGTCAAGGGCCCGGTTCGTGATGTGCTGCGCCGCGCCGGAATCTGGGACGATCTCGGCCATCGGGTCCACACGTCGACCGACGACGCGATCCGCGCCATCCGCGACTGCCTACCGGCGCCCGAGGACCACCGCCGTCACGGCATCGACGAGCGGCCGACACGGACCGCGCCCGCACCGACACCGCCAACTTCAACACCGCCAACTTCCGAGAAGGCTGACGCCCAGGAGGCTTCACCATGACCACCACGACCACTTCCCCGTCGATCCCCGGACGAGCCGACGTCATCGACACGGCGGAACTCCGCGCGCTACGAGAGAGCGACGACGGCATCCGCATCCTCGATGTGCGCACCGGCGGCGAGTTCGAGACCGTGCACATCCCGGGCTCGTACAACGTGCCCCTCGACACCCTCGCCGAACACGTCGCTGACCTCGCCGACGTCGAACACCCCGTCGTGCTCGTCTGCCAGAGCGGCGGGCGGGCCACCAGCGCCCACGAGAAGCTCACCGGTGCCGGCAAGACGACGCTCCACATCCTCGACGGTGGCATCGAGGCCTGGCAGGCCGCCGGCGGCGACATCGTCCGCGGCGACCGCGAGCGATGGGCGATGGATCGCCAGGTCCGACTGGTCGCCGGCTCGCTCGTCCTCACCGGCATCCTCACGAGCACGGTGCTGCCCCGGGCGAAGTGGCTGGCCGGGGGCGTGGGCGCCGGGCTCACCTACTCGGCGCTCTCCAACACGTGCGCGATGGCGAGCGCGCTGTCGAAGCTGCCCTACAACCGCACCGACGGATGCGACATCGACGGCGTGCTACGCGACCTCCGAGCGACCGGAGAGGAGGACTCACCGTGAAGTTCACCCAGTACTACCTCGACTGTCTCTCGCAGGCCTCGTATCTCATCGGCGACGAGACCACCGGTCGCGCAGTGGTCGTCGATCCGCGCCGCGACATCGACGAATACGTCGACGACGCTCGCGAGGCAGGACTGACGATCGAGCTCGTCCTCGAGACCCACTTCCACGCCGACTTTCTCTCCGGTCACCTGGAACTCGCCGCGGCCACCGGCGCCGAGATCGCCTACTCCTCGGTCGCCACGACCGAGTTCGAGTCGCGCAAACTCCGAGACGGTGAGCGCATCTCTCTCGGCGAGGTGACGCTGGAGGTCCTCCACACCCCGGGCCACACCCCGGAGTCGATGAGCATCGTCATCTGGGAACGCGCCGACGACGACGTTCCGTTCGGCGTGCTCACCGGCGACACCCTGTTCGTCGGCGACGTCGGGCGTCCCGACCTGCTGGCGTCGATCGGATTCACCCGCGACGAACTTGCCGACAAGCTCTACGACAGTCTCCACCAGAAGTTGCTGCCGCTCCCCGATGCCACGCGGGTCTACCCCGCGCACGGTGCCGGCTCGGCGTGCGGGAAGAACCTGTCGACCGAGACGTCGTCCACGATGGGCGAGCAGCGCACGAGCAACTACGCGTTGCTGGCGCCCGACCGTGCGACGTTCGTGGACCTGGTCACCGAAGGGCAACCTCCTGCGCCCGACTACTTCGTGTTCGATGCCGTCCTGAACCGAAAGGACCGCGCGCTTCTGGACGAGTCGGCGCTGCCGACCGCCCTCGACCTCGCGGCGACCGACGCGCTCGTCGCCGGGGGCGCCATGCTGCTCGACGGTCGAGACCCCGAGGACTTCGCCCGGGGCCACCTGACCGGCGCGATCAACGTCGGACTCAACGGGCGCTACGCCGAGTTCGCCGGATCCGTCATCCCCAGCGACACCGACATCGTGCTCGTGGTCGAACCGGGCTTCGAACTCGAGGCGAAGAACCGACTGGCTCGCATCGGCTTCGACCGGGTGGCCGGCTTCCTCGAACAACCGCTCGACGCGATGGCCGCCCACCCCGACCGCGTGGCGCGGGCGTCGCGCTTGACCGCGAAGGAGTTCACGACCCGCCGCCGCGAACTCGACGACCTCCAACTGGTCGACATCCGCAACCCCGGCGAGTTCGCGCTCGGCTCGATCGACGGTGCGATCAGCATCCCGGTCGGTCAGCTGCCCGGTCGAATCGACGAGCTCGATGCCGATGCCACAACCGTCGTGTTCTGCGCCGGCGGCTACCGGTCGTCGGTCGGGGCGAGCGTGTTGCGCCACGCCGGCTTCGCCGATGTGTCCGACATCCGCGGCGGCTACGGCGCCTGGATGGAGACCGCGCCGACCTGACCCCCCCCCGACCTGAACCGGGGCGCGGAACGACCCCGGGAGGGGGATCCCGGGGCCGTTCGCTTGGGTTGGAGAAACCCGATCTTTCAGCGTGCGCCGATCAGCTGAGTCCGATGGTCTCGAGGCCGTAGCCGGCAGAACCGTGCTCGGCGACATCGAGGCCGGTGACCTCTTCCTCTTCGTCGACCCGCAGACCGATGGTCAGGTCGATCAGCTTGAAGACGATGAAGCTCATGATGCCGACCCAGGTGATGACGATGAGCACCATCAGCGCCTGGACGATCAGCTGCGACACGCCGCCGCCGTAGAGCAGACCGAGATTCTCGCCGTCGTGGACACCTTCGATGGCCAGGAACGCATCGTTGTAGCGGGCGAAGAGGCCGATCGAGAGCGTGCCCCAGATACCGCAGACGCCGTGGACGGCGATGGCGCCGACCGGGTCGTCGATGTGGATCTTGTCGAAGAACAGCACCGCGAAGACCACGATCACACCACCGATGAATCCGATGACGAGGGCTGCCCACGGTTCGACCGTGCCGACCGGCGCGGTGATCGACACCAGACCGGCAAGCGCACCATTGCCGCCCATGGCGACGTCGGCGACTCCCGTCTTCAAGAAGACGATCAGCGAAGCACCGATGACCCCGGCAGCGGCCGCCATGAGCGTGTTCATGGCGAGGAACGAGAGCAGGCCGTCGGCCACGAGCTCGGAGCCGGCGTTGAAGCCGAACCAGCCGAACCAGAGGATGAAGACACCGATCACCGCGAAGCCGATGTTGTGGCCGGGAATGGCCCTGGACTCACCATTGGGGCCGTACTTCCCGATCCGAGGCCCGAGAATCGCTGCGCCGACGAGCGCCGCCACGCCACCGGTGAGGTGCACGATCGTCGAGCCGGCGAAGTCCGAGTAGACGCGATCGCCGATGTTGATCTGCGCGATCATGCCGCCGCCCCAGGTCCAGTGGACCACGACCGGGTAGATGAACGCCGTCATCGCGGCCGAGAAGATCAGGTAGCCCGAGAACTTCGTCCGTTCCGCCATGGCGCCGGAGGCGATGGTGACGGCGGTGGCCGCGAAGACCACCTGGAAGAAGAAGTTGGTGGCCGGTGAGAGTCCTGCTGACATGTCGAACAAGGCGTTCGGATCACCCGAGTCCTTGAAGAAGAAGTCGTTGAGACCACCCCACAGTCGGCTTTCGCTCGTCCCGTAGGCGACCGACCAGCCGATGATGAAGAAGGCGACGGCACCGATGGCCATGTCGGCCAGGTTCTTCGCCATGATGTTCGCGATGTTCTTGGCCCGGGTGAGACCGGCCTCGACGAACGCGAAGCCTGCCTGCATCAGGAAGACCATGGCGCCGGCGATCACCAGCCACATGTTGTCCATGATGGCCTGCGACAACGCGTTGGCGGCCTCGACATCGGCCACAGTGGCCTCCGTCTCCTGCGCCCCTGCCGGCAGTGCCCACAAGAGCGTTCCCGCCCCGATGGTTGCTCCGAGCATCATCCTTTTGGACAACCCTCTTGTTCCGTACTTCGTCCGCATCAGCTTTTCCCTTCCTTACGGCGATGGAAAGGAACGTAGAAGGCGCAGATTTCCGGATTGTTCGTCGTTTGTTACCCGTTGCGCACCGTCGCGTTGCCGCAGTGCGTCACGAATGTGACGCGAATGTTTCAGACCGCGGCGCAGGCGGGCGACGGCTCCAGCAGGTAGCCGCGGGCGCGAACGGTGCGAATCGACAGTCCGGCCTCGGCCAGACGACGCCGTAGCCGCAATACGTGGACGTCGAGTGCGTTGCGGCTCGCATGGCCGCCGGGCCATCCCGCTTCGGAGAGTTCGGGGCGTCCGACGACGGCGCCGAAGCGCCCGATGAGCAGCTCGGCCAGCCGAGCCTCGACCGGCGGCACGGCGGTGTGCGCGCCGTTGAAGCGCACCACCCCGTACTCGTCGATCTCCGGTGTTCCTTCGCCGGCCGCGGTGGCGCGGCGCGAGAGGCCCTCGACCCGGGCTCGAAGGTCCTCCTCGGGCGCCGGCACCCGAATCCAGTCCTCGTAGTCGTCCTCGACGACCGGCGGCGGCGCGCCGCGATCCACCAGCAGCAAGCGGGGCACTCGAGCGTCGCGAAGTTCGGGAAGACGATCGGCCTCGGCAGGCCATCGGATGAGCGTGATGTCCATGGCGAACACCGTGCCAGCCGAGGATTTCGCCATTGTTTCGCCGAGATGAACCGTACGGTCACCGATTCCGCTGGATGCGCGACGGCTTCGGAGAGAGAGGTATCTTTGCCTCGCCATGAATTCGCGCCTCAAGCCCCATCACCTCGTCATCGCTCTCGGTGTCGGAATCGCCCTCTTCACGGCGATCTCCGGTGTCGTCCCGAGCCTCACCAACTGGCACGACGACAGTGCGGTCCAGCGCGAGGTGTTCGACAACATCCCCACCGGCATCAAGCTGGCCTTCTACACCGTCATTCCGCTGCTGCTGGTCTACGGCGCCTACATGTTCGCCATGCGGGTGAAGAACTGGGAACGGGGCCGTCCCGACAACCGCCGTACCACCCTGAAGAACGCGCCGAAGCGGGCCAAGAGTTTCCGCTCGGGCGTCTACATGCAGACCCTGCTGCGCGAGCCGGGCGCCGGCATCATGCACTCGTTCATCTACTTCGGGTTCCTGATCCTGCTCGCGGTCACCACCACGCTCGAGGTCAACCACCAGCTGCCGGAGGGCGCCAAGTTCCTCCACGGCGACGTCTACCGGGGCTACGCGGCGGTCGGCGACGCGGCGGGACTCATCTTCCTCATCGGCATCGTGTGGGCGATCGTGCGCCGCTACGGCCCGTGGAACTGGCGGCCCTACCGCATCCGCGTCAAGAGCAAGCCCGAACATGCGGTGATCCTCGGCGTGTTCTTCGCCATCGCCGTCACCGGTTTCGGCGCCGAGATGTTCCGCATCGCCGAGCAGGGTCGCGCCGCGGGTGAGCTGCCCGAGTTCGAGAAGTGGAGCTTCGTCGGCTACCCGCTGGCCACGCTCGTCGACGGATGGGACAACGTCGCCGGCTGGCATCAGGCCTGGTGGATCGCCCACGTCCTCAGCTTCATCGCCTTCCTCGTGATCCTGCCCACGACGATGCTGCGCCACATGTTCACCTCGCCGCTCAACATGTATCTCTCCGACAAGGACCGCCCGAAGGGCGCCATGAAGCCGATGCCCGACCTCGTCTCGGGCGACACCGAGCTCGAGACCTTCGGTGCCTCGGTCATCGAGGACTTCACCTGGAAGCAGTTGCTCGACACCGATGCCTGCACCATGTGCGGCCGTTGCACCTCGGTCTGCCCGGCCCACGCCACCGGCAAGTCCCTCGATCCGCGTGAGATCGTGCTCAAGACCGGCGAGGTCATGGCCCGCACCGGCGACCCTGCGGTGTCGCCCCCCATCGGCGTCGACGACGACATCACCGTGCCCGCCAACTGGATGTTCGATCGAGTCACCCAGGAAGAGCTCTGGGCCTGCACGACGTGCAAGGCCTGCGACGAGATCTGCCCGGTCAACATCGAGATCCTCGACAAGATCCTCGACATGCGGCGCTACCTCACGCTGATGGAGTCCGACTTCCCGAGCGAACTGGGCACCGCGTTCCGCTCGATGGAGAACTCCGCCAACCCGTGGGGCATCAGCCAGAGCGAGCGAGCCGACTGGACCACTGGCGTCGAGGGCATCAACGTCATCGACGGTTCCGACCCCATCGAGGCCGAGTATCTCTACTGGGTCGGCTGCGCCGGATCGTTCGACGACAAGAACAAGAAGGTCACCCAGGCCATGGCGAAGCTCATGCAGCGCGCCGACGTCGACTTCGCCATCCTCGGTCCGGCCGAGAGCTGCACGGGCGATTCCGCCCGTCGCTCCGGCAACGAGTACCTGTTCCAGATGCTGGCGAGCCAGAACATCGAGACGCTCAACAACATGGGCGTGAAGAAGATCGTCACCCAGTGTCCGCACTGCTTCAACACGCTGGCCAACGAATACCCCCAGCTCGGCGGTCACTACGAGGTCGTGCACCACTCGCAGTTCCTCGAATGGCTGGTCGACCAGGGCCGCCTCGATCTCGACGGTGCCGAACTCGAGGAGCGCGTCGTCTACCACGACAGCTGCTACCTGGGCCGCCACAACGACGTCTACATGGCCCCTCGCAAGGTGCTGGGCAAGCTCGGCGGCATCGAGATCGTCGAAGCCGAACGCAACGGCACCAAGGGGATGTGCTGTGGCGCCGGCGGCGCCCGCATGTGGATGGAGGAGTCCGTTGGCGAGAAGGTCAACGACGTCCGAGCCCGGGAGCTCGTCGCCACCGGTGCCACCCAGGTCGCGACGGCGTGTCCGTTCTGCTACGTGATGATGGACGACGGCGTGAAGGCCGCGGGCAAGGAAGAGGACGAGGTCCGGGTGGCCGACATCGCCATCCATGTCCTCGGCGCCATCGAGACCGGCGAGAAGAACCGAGTCGAGGCCGAACGGGCGCAGCAGAGCGAACTGGCCGGACTCGTCGCGGCCGTGAAGCCCGACAACGCCGCCACCGAGGACTGACCCACCATCCGACCCGTGACGGTCGGAGAGGTGAGCTTCTGGGCCGCGGTCTACGTGCTCGTCGGGTGGTCGCTGGTCGCGAGCATCGGCACCGCCGCCAGCGAGGTCGCCTGTGTCGCAACGCACTACGAGCACGCGCCGGGGATGCCGCGCTACTGCGAAGGGAGCATGGCGGGCGACGTCGCCTTCTTCCTTTACCCGGTGCTCGCCATCGGCCTCGGTGCCGCCGCTCTCGTTCTGGTCCGTCGGCGGCCCCGAAAGCAGTCGGCTCACGGACCAGAACGGCGGTAGGTTCCCCGGCGTGAGTAACTCGCCGACGATCCTGGTGATCGACAACTACGACTCGTTCGTCTACATCCTCGTGCAGTATCTCGGCGAGCTCGGTGCCACGCCGGTGGTCTACCGCCACGACGAGATCGACCTCGACGGCATCCGCGAGCTCGATCCCGACGGCATCCTCATCTCGCCCGGCCCCGGCACGCCCGACGACTCCGGCGTGTCCATCCCGGTGCTCGAGGAACTCTCGGGCACGCTGCCGATCTTCGGTGTGTGCCTCGGTATGCAGGCCATGGGCCAGGTCTACGGCGGCGAGGTGATCCGGGCTCCCGAGGTCATGCACGGCAAGACGTCGTTCATCCGCCACCACGACGTCGGCGTGTTCGCCGGTCTCCCCAACCCACTCGAGGCCACCCGCTACCACTCACTGATCGTCGATCGGGCGTCGCTGCCCGACTGCCTCGAGATCACCGCCGAATCCGACGACGGCCTCATCATGGGCCTGCGTCATCGCGAGCTCGACGTGGAAGGCGTGCAGTTCCACCCCGAATCCGTGCTCACCGCGTCGGGCCACGACCTGCTGGCGAACTTCCTGGCCCGCTGCAGCTCGACCGCCCGAGCCTGAGCGTCACTCGTCGTCGGGCGGCTCGGTCGTCGTCGTCGTCGTGGTCGTCGTGGTCGTGGTGGGTTCCGGCGCCGCTTCCCCGACGACGATCACCACTTCGGTGCCCTTGTCGACCTCGGTGAAGTTGGCGGGGCTCTGTTCGATCACGAGACCGACCTGGGGATCACCGAACGGCACCTGGCGGAACTCGACCACCGGCTCGAGGCCCAGGCTGCGCAGGGTGGACTCGGCGGTGTCGTAGAACAGTCCGATCACTCGCGGCACGGCGATCTGCTCCACGCCCGACGAGGTGTAGAGCGTGATGATCGACCCGTCGGCCTCGATGCTGTTGGCCGCCGGGTCGGTGCGGGTGACGTTGCCGGCAGTGATCGAGTCGGACGGCTCCTCGATGGTGTCGTCCGCGACGACGAACCCCAGTTCCTGGAGCTCGCGCACGGCCTGCGGGACCGACTTGCCCTTCAGATCCGGCACCACGACCTGGGCCGGCCCCGTCGAGACGTTGATGATGACCGGCTGATCGAGATCGAGTTCGGTGCCCGCCGTCGGCGTCTGGCTGACGACCGTGCCGACGTCCTGCACGTTGGACTCGTCGCGGGGATCGACCGTGTAACCGGCCTCGTTCAGTATTCGTGTGGCGTCCTCCTGCGATCTCCCCACGACCGACGGCACCGTGAGGGCCCTGCCGGTGCTCACGACGATCTCGACCGACTCACCCGGGTCGAGCTTCTGCCCGGCCGGGGGCAACTGGCCGAAGACGATGCCGGCGTCGACGCTGTCGTTGCGTTGCTCGGTCTGGGTGGGCACGAGGCCGAGCTCGCGTAGGGCCGCCTCGGCCTCGAGGGCCGTCATTCCTTCGAGATTGGGCACATCGACCTTGTCGACGACCTCCTCGCCCGCGTCGCCCCCATCGTCACCGAAGAGGCCGAGTTGACGGCCGAAGGCGATGGTGAGGAATCCCAGGATGAAGATCAGCACGCCGAGACCGACCAACAGCGCGGCGGTGCGTTTCCAGTCGTCATCGCCGGCCGGCTCGTCGTCGTAGTAGTAGCCGCCCTGGGCGTATTGGGCCGCGGCCGCCGCAGGATCGAGTCCCGCGCCGGGCTGGGCCGCCGGGGCCCCGATCATCGTGGCGTCGACCGTGGGACTCGCGGCCGGGGTGGTGGGCACGACCGTGGTGGCATCGACCGGGGCCGAGTCGGGCGCGGGCGCCGCAGCTGCGGCTCCGGCGGCTCCGGCTCCGGCGGCGGCTGCTGCTGCCGCAGCGGCGCCGGGTACCTGGTGGGCGCCCGACAGGTAGCGACGCAGGTCGTTGCGGAGGTCCTCGGCGGTGGGATAGCGGTTGGCCGGGTTCTTGGCCAGCAGCTTCATGGTGATCGCGTTGAGCGACTTGGCCACCGGGACGCCGCGTTCGATCAGCGTTTCGGGCTTCTCCTGCACGTGCTTGTAGGCGACGGCGATCGGTGTCTCGGCCTGGAACGGCGGCACTCCGGCCAGCATCTCGTAGAGCACCACACCGAGGGAGTAGAGGTCGCTGCGCCCGTCGACCTGCTTGCCCTGCGCCTGCTCGGGCGAGAAGTAGGTGGCGGTGCCCATCACGGACCCGTGCTGGGTGAGACCCGCGTCGGTGCCGCCGGCCAGCGCGGTGGCGATGCCGAAGTCGGCCACCTTCACGTTGCCGCCGTCGGACACGAGGATGTTGCCGAGCTTGACGTCGCGATGCACCAGGCCGGCCTGGTGTGCGGTGGACAACGCGGCGGCCACGTCGGCGGCGATCTCCGCGGCCCGGTCGGGCTGCAACGGACCGGTGGAACGCAGCACGTCGGACATGCTGCGGCCCGACACGTGTTCCATCACGATGTAGTAGGTGCCGCGCTCCTGACCCCAGTCGTAGATGCCCACGATGTTGGGGTGGTTCAGGTTGGCGGCGGCCTGGGCCTCGCGCCGGAATCGCTCGACGAAGTTGGGATCGTTGGCGAACTCCGGGAAGAGCACCTTGAGCGCGACCTCCCGGTCGAGCAGCTCATCGCGGGCGAGATAGACGTCGGCCATCCCGCCACGGGCGATGTGGCGCAGCAGTTCGTAGCGTCCGTTGAAGACGGTGGGGCCCTGATCGGACATGACGAGAGATTCTAACTGTGCAGTGGCACGGGATCGGTGCAGGTCCCGTGCGCAGGGCGGATGGGGTCGAACACGGCGTCAGTTGCCCGACGCGGCGAAGGCGGCCTCGAACACGGCCTGGGCGATCGGGGCGGCCACGGTGCCGCCGGTCTGTTCGCTGGCGCCGGGCTGGGCCTCGACCAGAACGGCCACCGCGATCTCGGCCGGCATGCCCGGCGGGCCCGCGAAACCGACCACCCAGGCGTGGGAACTGGCCGGAGTGGTGCCGAGCTGGGCGGTGCCGGTCTTGCCGCCCACGGTGAGCCCACCCACCTGCATCCCCCCGGCGGTTCCGTTCTCGGCCACGTTGACCATCGCCCGCTGGAGCTCGCTCGCCACACCCGGGGACATGGCGACGCGCCACAGCGACGGCTCGACGGTGTCGTAGACGTCACCGTCGGCCGACTGCACCTCGGCGACCACGTGCGGCCTCATCATCAGGCCGTCGTTGGCGATCGCGGCGGCCACTATGGCCATCTGCAAGGGGGTGGCCTTGACGTCGTTCTGCCCGATGGCGGCCTGGGCGAGGATCGCGGAGTTCTCGTGGATCGGGGTGTCGCCGTTGATCAGCGGAGGGCTTCCCTCGGGCTGGTAGGCGTCGAGGTCGGCGATGTAGGCGCCGTAGTCGGTCGGGAACTGTGACCGGGCGGCGTCGGGCAGATCGATGACCGGGTCGGCGTTGAAACCGAAGTTCTCGGCCGTGCGGATCATCGCGTCGGGACCGAGCCACTCGGCCCCGATCTCGGCGAAGGTCGCGTTGCAGGACCGTTGGAGTGCCAGCATCAGGTCGCCGCCGCAGGTCGAACCACCGAAGTTGCGGATCAGGGATCCGGCGGGCAGCGGCTCATAGCCGGAGCTGTCGGGCCAGACCGGCTCGGTGAGGGTGATGTCACCGGACTCGAGCGCACTGGCCGCGGTCACCACCTTGAACGTCGAACCGGGGAAGAAGACTTCGCGGAACGACTTGGCCAACAACGGATTCTCGGGGTCGTTCAGCAGCGTCTGGTACGCGGCGTTGACGGCGGGTCCGTCGAGCCCGGAGAGCAGGTTGGGGTCGAAGCTCGGATACGTCCACATGGCGAGTACCTCGCCGGTGCGGGGGTCCACGGCGACGACGGAACCGTTGCGCTCGCCGAGGGCGGCCGCCGCCGCCTGTTGGATGTCGTCGCGCAGGGTCATCACCACGGTGCCGGTGGTGTCACGATCGACGAAGAGATCCTTCAGCGAGTCGAACTGCTGGTCGAGCCGGGCCCCGGCCAGCTGGTCGTTGTACTGCCGTTCGAGCCCGAAGGCGCCCTGGTTGAACGACTGGTAGCCGACGATGTGGGCGTAGCGGTCGCCGGTCGGGTAGTCCCGCCGGAACTCGATCTCTCCCGCCTCGACCGGCACCGAGAACGCGGCGACGACACCGTCGGCGGTCACGATGTCGCCGCGCTCCTGACCGAACGCCCGCAGCTGCGGCCGCACGTTGCCCTCGTGCGTCTTGTAGTCGTCGGCCTGCACGAACTGCACCCGGTTGAGTTGGGCGAACAGCACCGCGTACATCACGATGAACGCGGCGCCGAGATTGCGGATGCGGCGGTTCATCGCGACGTTCCCGAGGACGACGGCGACACGACACGTTGCTCGTGGGAGAGCCGCATCAAGAGGGCCAGGACGATGTAGTTCGACACCAACGCCGAGCCGCCGTAGGAGACGAACGGCAGCGTCACGCCGGTCAACGGGACGAGGCGAACCACGCCACCCATGATGATGAAGGCCTGGAATCCGAGCAGCGTGGTGAGGCCGACGGCGAGCAGCTTCTCGAAGGGCCGGGTCGCCCGGATGGCGATCCGCAGACCCGAACCGATCACGATCAGGAACGCCATCAGGATCGCAGTCGTCCCGGCGAGGCCGAGCTCCTCACCGATGGCCGAGAAGATGAAATCGCTCTCCGCGACCGGTACGCGATCGGGCTCTCCTCGTCCCAGGCCGGTTCCGGTGAGACCACCCTCCGCCATCGAGTAGGTGGCCTGGATGATCTGGAACCCGGTGTCCTGGGGGTCGGCCCACGGGTCGAGCCAGGCGTCGATTCGCCGTTCCACGTGGGCGAACAGCTGGAAGGCGACGACACCGGCCGCTGCGAAAAGCGCGACGCCGAGCCCTACGAACAATGTGCGTTCGGTTGCCACCCACATCATGACGACGAAGAGGGCGAACACGAGCATCGAGGACCCCAGGTCACGCTCGAGGACCATCACACCGACCGACGCAGCCCATGCCGCGCCGATCGGGGCGAGATCGCGCAACTCGATTCGGTTCTTGATGAGCTCGTGGGCGTCGACGAGATAGGACGCGAAGAAGAGCGCGAGTGCGATCTTCGCGAATTCGCCGGGCTGGAAGTTGACCGGCCCGATGCTCACCCAGATTCGGGCGCCACGGATCTCCACACCGATCGGCAGGAGCGGGAGCGCGAGCAACACCAGACCGCCGACACCCAACAGGTACCGGTACTGCGCCAGCTCCCGAACCCGGGGGACCAGGATCAGGGTGGCGACGAACGCAGCGATGCCGACTGCGGTCCAGACCGACTGGAGACCGGCGAGGCCGCCGCCGACGTCCTCGCCGAGGCGGGCGATCATCACGTAGCCGATGCCGTTGAGCAGCAACGCCATCGGCAGCAGCACCGGGTCGGCGGCCGCCGCGAACCGGCGGACGGCGAGGTGCACGAAGAAGAACAGGCCGAGCATCCACGCGAGGAACGGTCCGATGTCGGCGGGCACCGACGCGGATTCGCCGAGGCTGGCCAGACCGTAAGCCGACACCACGACGATCGCGATCAGCGCGATCAGACCGAGTTCGACGCGGCGGGGCCGGACTGCCGCGATCTGGGGGCGCACGGCGGGCCGGCGCGCGGTGGCGGTCACGGGTCGTCGGTCGCAGCCCGCTCGAGCAGCACGTCGGCATAGGCCCGCGCCTCGTCGAGCGTGTCGAACTCGACGCCGCCGGCGACATCGTCGAGATCGTCGGAATCGAGTTCGGAGACCGTCAGGGTGAGCGGCTCCTCGAGCGTGGGGTCGAACCACAGGACGCCGTCGGGCCGGCCGCGGTAGATCACCACCGTTTCGCCGTCGATGCCGACGAAGTAGGCCGAACGGGCGTAGGCGACAACCGATGACGCGAGGATGCCGAGCACCAACAGCACCGTGGCGACGAAGAGACCGAGCCGCCAGGTGAAGAAGGACGAACTGCTGCGGCGATCGACCAGGATCTCGTCGGGATGCGGGTCGTTCGGGCCGGTGGCGACCGGTGGGTCGACGCGCAGCACGCTGTCGGGCACCGCCTTGCGGGTCGAGACGACCCGGTCGGCGGGTACGTCGTCGACCGTCGTGCCTGCCGCGTCGTCGTCCCGGTCGATCTCGACGACATCGACGATGACGACCGTGACGTTGTCGCGGCCCCCGGCGTCGCAGGCACCGTTGACCAGCGACACGGCGGCTTCGGACGGATCGTCGATGTCGCGCAGCATCGCCAGGATCTCCGCGGGCGTCAGCTCGTTGAACAGGCCGTCGCTGCAGAGCAGGTAGCGATCGCCGGCGACCGGGGCCAGCTCCCACGTGTCGACGAGCACCTTGTCGTCGATGCCGAGCGCACGGGTGACGATGTTGCGCTGGGGATGATCGAGTGCCTCTTCTGCGGTGAGGCGGCCGTCGCGCACCAGCGCCTCGACGAGCGTGTGGTCCTCGGTGACCTGCACCAACTCGTCGGCGCCACGCAGATACAGCCGCGAATCACCGACGTTGGCCACACCCAGCCGCGACACGTCGCCCGTGGTCATTCCGACGAGCGCCACCAGCGTCGTGCCCATTCCCCGCAGCCCGGGTTCGAGTTTCGAGCGGTCGACGATCTCGCGGTTGGCGACCTGAACGGCCTCGCTCAGCTCGTCGAGCGTTCTGACCACGCCGACCTTCGCCATCTCGTCGACCGCGATCGCGGCGGCCACCTCGCCGCCGTTGTGACCGCCCATGCCGTCGGCGACGACGAACACGGGGTCGACGGTGAGGAGCTGATCCTGATTGGCGGATCGGACCCGCCCGACGTCGGTGGCGGTACCCCAACGGAACTCGATCATGCGAGCTCCAACACGATCTCGCCGATCGTGATGCGACTGCCCACACCGAGCGGGGCGGGTGCAGTGAGCAGCGTGCCGTCGAGCTGCGTGCCGTTGGTCGACCCCAGGTCCTCGAGCAACCAGCCGCCGTCGCTGGGCCACAGGCGGGCGTGCAGCTTCGACACGTGGGCGTCGTCGATCGACACGCCACAGCCGGCACCACGTCCGATGGTGGTCTCGCCGGCGAGCGTGAAGCTGCGTCCGGCCAAGCCGGCCGGAGCGATCACCATGAGCCGGGATGCGTCGGTGGAGACCATCGTGGATCCTGACCGGGGCGGCGTCGGCGCAGCCGCCGGACGAGGTCGCGGCGACGCGGTGGGCGCGGCGGCACCCACGGGGATGGACGACTCGGCTCGGAGCTCGACCCAGACGGCCCGCAGGACGCGCAGGAAGACGAGGTAGACGAGGGCAAGAAGGCACACCCGAAGGACGATGAAGAGCTGGTCCGACACGGTCCGCCGAGACTAACGCTGTCGGCCACGTCAGAAGTGACGCGGCCGGACGGGACGCGTTCCCGCCGGGGTCAGCCGGCGCGGAACTCCATGGTGGTGGCGCCGAGATCGATACGGTCGCCGTCGACCAGACGGTGCGAGGTGATGGCCACGCCGTTCACGAGCGTGCCGTTGGTGGAGCCGTTGTCGGTGAGAATGAAGCCGTCACCCTCCGGCCGGATCTGAGCGTGTTCGCGGCTGATGTTGGGGTCGTCGAACGAGATCGTGCACTCGGCCAACCGTCCCATCGTGACGATGAACTCGCCGAGGACCACCGGTTGCCCGGTGGGGAGGTGCAACACGCCGACGCCGCCGTCGGCCTCCTTCATCCGTCCGGTGACGTTGACCGCTCCTCCTCGCAGGGCCTCGTCGCCCTCGATCTCGATCTGCACCGGGCCCATGAACGTCCAGCCCTCTTCGCGGGCGTGTTCGCGGGTGGCGTCGCACAGCTCGCGGATGAGCGAGTCCTTCACCTCGGCGAAGCGTTCGAGATCCGACGCGGCGAGGCGCACCGAGAAGTGGTTGGCCACCACGGGTTGGCCCTTGACGCCGACACTGCGGGAGTCGGCCATCTCGCGGGCGATGCGGTGGCCGATCTCGACCGGGCGCACACCGCCGCGGAAGAACCGTCCGACCGTGCCTTCGACAAAACGCTCGAGGCGTCGTTCCACTGATCGCAGACCCACGCCGTGGAGGCTAGCGCTGCGCGAGAATCGCGAAGCGGGCACCCCGCAAACGCGGTCGAAACCTGCGACGGGCGCGCTAGCCTCGTCACACGTTCACTTCGGTGTACGGCCACGCGCGAGTGGCGGAATTGGCAGACGCGCAGGCTTCAGGTGCCTGTGCCCGTAAGGGTGTGGGGGTTCAAGTCCCCCCTCGCGCACGATTCGGATTTCGTCGGACACCCCCGAACCTCGGTTCGGGGGTTCTCCGTTCTCCTCGGCCTTTCTCCGAGCACGAGTGGCGGCCGCCACTACGGTCTGGCGGTGGCGGACCATCTCGAACTGTTGCCGGCGGTCGACGTGCAGGACAGGCAGGCGGTGCGGCTCGTGCAGGCGGCCGAGGGGTCGGCGACGGCGTTCGGTGACCCTGGCGTGGCGGCCCTGAACTGGCAGCGGCGCGGCGCTGAGTGGGTCCACCTGTTCGATCTCGACCAGGCGTTCGGGCGGGGCGACAACCGGGCTCTGCTCGCGGAGATCGTCGGCCGTCTCGACGTCGACGTGCAGCTGAGCGGCGGGATCCGCGACGACGAATCGCTGGCCGCGGCGCTGTCCACCCGGTGTCGTCGGGTCAACCTCGCGACGGCGGCGCTCGAGCAACCGGATTGGTGTGCCAAGACGATCGCCGACCACGGCGACCTCATCGCGGTTGCGCTCGACGTCCGCGGTCGCATCCTGACCGGGCGGGGTTCGGCGCGGGCCGTCGGTGATCTCTTCGACGTGATCGCCCGGCTCGATGCCGAGGGCTGCGCTCGCTACGTCGTGACCGATGTCGACGAGGACGGGATGCTCCGGGGCCCCAACCTCGATCTCCTGCGCGCGGTCTGCGCCGCCACCGACCGGCCGGTCGTCGCCTCGGGCGGTGTCGCCGGGCTCGCCGACCTCCGCGCCCTCTTGGGACTGCTCGACAACGGGCTCGAGGGCGCGATCATCGGCGCGGCGCTGCACGAGGGTCGCTTCACCCTCGAGGACGCCCTCGCGCTCACCCGGCCCGGCAGAGCTTGAGGCTCACTCCGGTAGCGGAACCCAGGGATCGTGATCGTCCGGCACTTTCGGGAAACGCTGGTTGGTCCAGTCGTCCTTCGCCTGTTCGATCCGGTCGCGATCGGCGTGTACGAAGTTCCACCAGATGAACCTCTTGCCGACCGGTTCGCCGCCGATGAGCATCGCCCGGCCGGTGCCCGACACGGTGGCGGATTCGCCTCGGCCGATCACCGCGAGGTTGCCCTCGGCGATGGGACGACCGTCGATCAGCAACTCGCCCTCGACCGCCAGCACCGCCCGCTCGGGGTGAGCGTCGTCGACGGGCACCGCCGCGTGCTCGAGGCGGATCTCGGCGAGTACGAGCGGCGAGGAGACGGTGACCGGCGACTCGAGCCCGTAGCCCGTGCCGGCGGCCAACCGGATCGACGCGCCATCGCGTTCGAGACCCGGGATCGTGTCCGCGCCCTGGTGCTCGAAGCCCGGCGGACCGTCGGCCGCGTCGTCGGGCAGCGCCACCCAGGTCTGCAGTCCGTGCATCTCCGATGCGGCCGTCCGGCCCTCGGGAGTCGATCGTTCCGTGTGGGTGATGCCCGCTCCCGCCGTCATCCAGTTGACCGCACCGGGTTCGATCGTTTGGACGGCACCGGTGGAGTCACGATGGACGAGACCCCCCGAGAACAGATAGCTCACGGTCGAGAGTCCGATGTGGGGGTGGGCGTCGATGTCCATACCGGCACCCGGCGGCGACGTCGTCGGTCCGATCAGGTCGGCGAAGATGAACGGGCCGACCATGCGCCGCTCGCGAAACGGCAGCAGACGGCGAACGTGGCCCGTGCCGACCTGGCGGCGACGGGGCTCGATCAGCTGCTCGATCGGTGGGCCGGACATCGTGCCCCGGTTCTAGCCGAAAGAGTGAGAAACCCCCGAGCCTCTCGGCTCGGGGGTTTCTGCGTCCTCACACGGCGGAAGCCGCGTCAGAGGCCTTAGCCGAGCGACGAATCGACTTCCGAGAACTTCGAGGAAGCGGACTCACCGAGAGCGGTCACGGCAGCGATGCACACGACGGCGATGAGGGCGACGAGGAGCGCGTACTCCACGAGGCTCGCGCCACGCTCGTCATCGATACGGCTGGTGATCCAGGCGCTGAGGAACTGGTATGCGGTGGTCATTGTTGGACTC